>NZ_WHJF01000319.1:0-953 GCF_011682185.1 Massilia genomosp. 1 | reverse complement strand
CGCAAAAAAACCCGCGGGGGCTGGGCGGCGGCCGCGCGAAGCGGTCATCTTGTCAAGCGATTTCGACGTTCAATCGTAAAAAAATCGACAGGCTTAAGTCCGGTAGATTGGCTGAGCTACCGACACCTCGATGAGATGATGGAAAAGCGCGGCGTGTCGGGCGGCCATTCGTCGATTAACCGTTGGGCGATTCGTTTCCTGCCGCTCATCGAGAAGATGGCCCGGAAACACAAGCGCCCGGTCGGCGGCAGTTGGCGTATGGATGAGACATACATCAAGGTCAAGGGCATCTGGAAATACCTCTACCGCGCTGTCGACAAGCAGGGCAAGACCGTCGACTTCCTGCTGAAAGCCAAGCGCGACATGGCTGCGGCGAAGCGCTTCTTCGACAAGGCCATGAGAGCGAACGGCGATCCGGACAAGGTAGCGATGGACAAGAGCGGCGCCAACAAGGCGGCGATCGATGCGATCAACGCCGGCCGCGACGTGCCAATCCTGGTGCGCCAAATCAAATACCTCATCTTCGGCTATATCTAAATTTTTTACAATCGAACTAGGCGCCACAGCCATCTTAGCCCAAAGGCGTTCGAACGCGCCTCAGTGTGAAGTCTCGATTTGTCTACCGAACCGGAGGAAATCCAATGACCACAAGGCGATTCTTTGCTTGCTCGGTATCGACCTTAATCGCGAGCAGGTGCCTAACGTGACGACGCTGTTGAAATCTCGCCGCTTGCTGGAGAAGAAGGAGCTCACACACACAATCGTCGAAACGATCAACGGGCGGCCCCAGGATTGATGGTATGCGAAGGAACGATAGTAGAAACAAGGTTCTGTCGCGTTGTTGAGCCCAGCACGAATTTTTTCATGTTGAGCATGCCCCCTGCTTACACTGGACGGACTTGTCCTGCCAACGCATAGAACTTGTCGGCGAATGACATGGGCGAAGCGTCATC
>NZ_WHJF01000318.1:0-958 GCF_011682185.1 Massilia genomosp. 1 | reverse complement strand
CGGTAGCTGCGGCGGTGCGCCTATCGCCGTTATCCGGCAGTACATCGAACAGCAGCAGACGCCGCACTAGACGCACCAAACCGGACGGCTGCGCCGTCGGCGCTCTTGCCCCCGCCCTGAAGGGCGAAGTTTGCCGCGAAACCGATCAACAACGCGACATCACCCCGGCGCAGGGGTGTTGTGTGCCGCTGCAGCGCCTGCTACGATCCGCTTCCAACGCAAAGAAGCAACTGAAAGGAATTTATCTTAATGAGCTACGTGCTTGAATTTATTGTTGCCCCGCTGCCGGAAGATGACGCGGCGACTGCCTGGGAATTAGCGCGCAAGATAATTGAGACGGCGCCGCAGAATGGTCCGCCACATCCTGTATTTGTTCGCTTACATGACATCATCACGTCCGTTTACCCGTGTTTGAGCTCGTATGCTGACGACGATATGGCGATCGACGAATGTCCCTGGAGCGACGGCCCTTTGATAGACAATTTTGGGGAGCAATCCGGAAGCCTTGGGATTGTAGATAGTCCCGACTTCATCAGCATTCGTGGCTTTGTCAACAATATTGCGACGGAATTGGGAATCAACGTGCTCGATGAGCAGATGGGGAAGATCCGATGGAGCGATCCAAATATGTATTTGGACCGGCGCTATCGGATTTATGTGCGAGGTGTTGAGCCTGGCCTGGACCTGGAAGAAGTCGCCTGCGCTCTTGCCGGAGCGTATCATCGCGATCAGTCAGAAGTACGCAAGCTATTGGTCGAGCAGGGTAATTTCGTCACAGGTCTGAACTGGATTTCCGCTCTTCGCGATCAGCAACTAGTCGGCAAGCTTGGCGGTAACTGTTTAGCCCTGACCGTTGTAAACGCGCAATTGTAAACATTCCGATATCCGGGCATGATGCCGGTCATGGTAAAACTTGCCCCTCTTCCCGACCTCTCGACTCTCTCGCATCCCGAAAAAG
>NZ_WHJF01000317.1:0-993 GCF_011682185.1 Massilia genomosp. 1 | reverse complement strand
CCAAATGCATCGTAACTGGCCGCCCAGACGATGTTGCCGGCCCGGTCGGTTGCCTGCAACGGCGCCCAGCGTTGGTCATGGTGATAGTACGCGACAGTGTCCTGACCATTGCTGTTTTTAGTCTTGATAAACAAAGTTCCCGTCGTGAATAACGAATCCGGACGCGGGCCATATTGCGTCGTGATGGATGCAGGTCCATTGACGCTTACGCTCAGATCGGCGTTCAGGGTGATCGCCTGGGTCGCCTCCGCAATCAGTCCTTCTTGCGCGTAAAGGAAATAGGTGCGGACCGCTGGCGTCAGCGCAGTACCGGTCTTGTTCCTGTATTGCTCTTTCCAGATGCGTCGGCCCACTGCATCATAACCATAGCGTGCGATCAAGCGCTGTGTGCCGTCCTTGACGGCAACCAGACGGTTTTCCAGATCATAGACAAAATGCGTCAGCAGGTTTCCCGGTTCCTTTTTCAGGATCAGGCTTCCCGCGTCGTCGTACTCGTAGCTGGTCGCGTCCGCACCAGTGCCCTGCTGCTTGAGCCGATTGTTGGCGTCATACGTCCATGCACCCGCAACACGGCTGTGCGCGATCCGGTTCGCAACGTCGTCCAACGTGAATGTCTCGCTATCATTCCCCAGTACGCTGCCAGTTCCGCTCTCGGCTGTTTTCAGGCGCAGCTCATCGTCGTAATTGTACGACCTCACCGTGGATTGACCTGCATTGGCGTCCGTACGCGTGTCTTGTTTTAACTCCTGGAGAGCGCCGTACTTGTTGACCAAGTTCAGCAGCGGCTGCTGATTAGGCGCTGTCACATCAAGCTGGACGGGATTAAGCAGGTCGTCATATTTTCTGCTTTGAACCGTGCCGCCGGGCAGGATCGCAGTGGAAGGGGCTGTCCAGTTGAAAGCGCTGACACTGATGCGGCCTTCGCCGGGCACTTCCACACTGTCGAGCTCCCCGTGTTTGCTGTAGCCGTAGCCGACCACCCCGCCATCAGGC
>NZ_WHJF01000316.1:0-998 GCF_011682185.1 Massilia genomosp. 1 | reverse complement strand
GACGGATAAGCGCAGCCTGGAGCGCAACAGCGCTGGACAACGGCCCGAGCACAGCAGAAAATCCGCAAAAAATAGTCGCTTTGCGGATGGGAATGTGTCTGTCAATTTCGGAGCACGGATTCAGGATAAAGATATCGCATTGACACGTCAATATGACCGGTTTGACACGCTTTGCACCCTCAAACGGCTTCCAATGCTGTCTTTTTGCCTGGCATGGAACTTGAATAAGGAATAGCAGGCGCCAATACATTGCAGCGCTGAGCCGGCCGGTGCTGTGCGTCGGTCGAAACGAGAGACTCATCTTTTTACGGAGAATAGTCATGACACCCGGCATTTGAATGTGATCCGATTGATCTCTTTATCCGTTTTTCCTTATACATTGCAAAAACCGAAAGGAATTATCATGGGCTACGAATTAGATCTCGCATTTACCACTGCACAATTGCAGACTATCTGGATAACAGGTACCAATGTTATCGTTGCCAAGCCTTCAGGCGGCGGCTCGCCAAACGTTGCTTGGCAAGTATTCAAACCTATGGCCGCCAATTCGCTAACTTGGGAAGATAATTACGGGGTATATGCCTCCAGTGCGCAAGTACAGAATGGCGCACAGCTGACGCAATTGACGTCGACCGGCATTCCGGCTGCCATGGAGACACTCTATACATTGGAAGCCGCTGGCACCATCAGCAATCCGGGCGCTGGTGGCAGCGCGAACTCATTTGCCTTGCTGAATCAATATCAATCAAGCCAAGGATATATGACCGTAGGTCTGTATCAGAATGCGACGGTGAACGGGACTCAAATTCTGGGTAATGCGGTATCGGTGGCTCCTGTCTTGTACCAAAGTACAGCTACCATGACACCTTATACCCACCTCGTTATACACAAGTGTTCAGTGCGCCAATTCCCCGTAGCGCGCGTATCGTTTCCGCCGCCACGTGAACATCCTTCAAGCCGAGCCAGATCGTCTTGACGCCGGGCTCGCCATCGCTCTT
>NZ_WHJF01000315.1:0-1022 GCF_011682185.1 Massilia genomosp. 1 | reverse complement strand
TATGTGCAGAGCGATCCGATCGGGCTTGGCGGCGGGATCAATACGTACGGCTATGTCGGGGGAAATCCACTGACGTTCATTGATCCCTTTGGATTGGATTCGACCTGTATGGCCGCGTGCAAAGCGGTAGGCGGGGCAGTCGGTGGCGCAGCCGGATATTATGGGGGTGGAGCCGCCGGAGGGGCAGCTGGTGGAATTGTTGGCGGCGCCGCCGGTTCCATCGTACCGGTCGCAGGGACGGCAGCAGGCGCTAGTGCTGGTGCGACCGTCGGGGCAATCGGTGGCAGTAGGGCTGGCGCGGCGGGCGGCATATGGGCCGGGACTGCGATTGGCGGCGCCATCGGTAGCATGATGTGCAGTGCTTCGGATAGTCGTCGAGAATATTGCGCCAAATTGTATGACGATATAATTTCTGATTGCAAAGCCGAACGAAATGCAAATAAGCGCATGGCGTGCTATATCGCTGCATCGAAAACGGAAAGCGAATGTTTGAAGGGGCAACACTAATGGGAATGAATTTGAAAAGCTGTATCGCAGAGCGACACTTGATCGCCAAGTCGAAAACAGATGGGTCCAATAAGGACGTTGTAGTCCGTATTGGAACGCCGTACTGGGTCGTGGATGGCGAAGTTGGTGCATGCCCTGTTGAATATAGTGGACTGTTGGAGACTTACGCTGATCGCAAGGGAATCGACTTGTTGCAGGCCCTTCAAATAGCCACTGATGTCAATTCAGTTCTTGAAGCAATGAGTGATGAGTTCGAATTTTTTTGGCCCTCTGGAGAGGCTTACGAATTTTCGTAGAGGATGCGGGCTGTATGTGAAAATGTACACGAGCTGATTCATGGCTAAATGAAAAAACCACCTCGATATCCGTTGGTCGGATTGAGGTGGTTTTTTACTTTCCGCTCTATTTTCCACAAGGGTATAACAGCTCGGGTCCAGTGCCGACAACATGCCGAGGGAGCAGTGCGGAAAGAGTTGTATCAGTCGCTTTGACGTCGAACGTATTCCTTTCGTATC
>NZ_WHJF01000314.1:0-1025 GCF_011682185.1 Massilia genomosp. 1 | reverse complement strand
GCAACCGTTCTGTCGAAGAAATTCGGCGGCGAAGCAAAAGCATACGACCAGATCGATGCAGCACCGGAAGAAAAAGCACGCGGCATCACCATCAACACCGCGCACGTCGAGTACGAAACGGCTAACCGCCACTACGCTCACGTCGATTGCCCAGGCCACGCCGATTACATCAAGAACATGATCACCGGCGCAGCGCAGATGGACGGCGCGATCCTGGTTTGCTCCGCAGCTGACGGTCCAATGCCACAGACCCGCGAGCACATCTTGCTGGCACGCCAGGTTGGCGTTCCTTACATCATCGTGTTCCTGAACAAGTGCGACCTGGTCGATGACGCAGAGCTGCTGGAACTGGTTGAAATGGAAGTGCGTGAGCTCTTGTCGAAATACGAGTTCCCAGGCGACGACCTGCCAATCATCAAGGGTTCGGCCCGTATGGCCCTCGAAGGCAACACCGGCGAAATGGGCGAAGTCGCGATCATGGCCCTGGCCGATGCGCTCGACACCTACATCCCAACGCCAGAGCGCGCGATCGACGGCGCTTTCCTGATGCCAGTGGAAGACGTGTTCTCGATCTCGGGTCGCGGCACCGTTGTGACCGGTCGTATCGAGCGCGGTATCGTTAAAGTCGGCGAAGAAATCGAAATCGTCGGCATCTCCGACACCGTCAAGACCACTTGCACCGGCGTGGAAATGTTCCGCAAGCTGCTGGACCAGGGTCAAGCCGGCGACAACGTCGGCCTGCTGCTGCGCGGCACCAAGCGTGAAGATGTCCAGCGTGGTCAGGTTCTGGCGAAGCCAAACTCGATCAAGCCGCACAATCACTTCACCGGTGAGATCTACGTCCTGTCGAAAGACGAAGGCGGCCGTCACACCCCGTTCTTCAACAACTATCGCCCACAGTTCTACTTCCGTACCACGGACGTGACTGGTTCGATCGAGTTGCCAGCGGACAAAGAAATGGTTATGCCAGGCGATAACGTGTCGATCACCGTCAAGCTGATCAACCCGATCGCGATGGAAGAAGG
>NZ_WHJF01000313.1:0-1028 GCF_011682185.1 Massilia genomosp. 1 | reverse complement strand
ATTTCTGCACCATCCGCTCCTGCCTTGACACGCTACGCAAACAAGGTCACAGCATGTTGGACGTACTGCGCCGGGCATTTGCTGGCGATCCAATTGCGCCAGCCGCGTAGCGGCTGAACAGTTACTCGACGATAATCGACTGCATATTTCATGGTTTCTGTCGCATTGTTGAACGAACGACGGAATTTTCCTGGAGCGGCACGATGGCCCTCAAACTGGACGGACCATTCAGAATCACATCGAGAGGAAATCGCATCCCTTTGAAGTTGAGCATGTCGATTCGTCTTAGATTCGGGCGCCGCAACTTATATGATTGTCCGGCTGACGTTCGCTAATGCAACAGAACCATCTATAATATGTTCGCTAAATCCGCCGTTTACCAGATGCCGAGCATAGTGCTTCCAATTATCGCTGTAGTAGCACAGTATGAAGACAAAAAACCTCAAGGGGCGAAGTCCCCTGCAAAAAAATAACCCATCTACAGTGCGCAAATTATTCACCAGCACTCAGATATAGGAACGCCAGATGAACATCGATTATATGCCAGTTCCCGAAATGGTTTGTCCTCAATGCGGAGCTAGCAAATGGCGACATTTCGATATACCTGGTAACACCCGCTTACAACATCAATTGTTGCGAAACGGAAAAATACTCATCACTGCAAGCGTCTCTGGATTTATTGCGGCAGGCTACCTTCTCATTCTTCCCGCTCTGCAGGCGCTTGGATTTATTGCTATTGGAGTACTTTTGTGCCTCGCGCCATCGATCTTCCTTGTACTTCGATTGAGCCAACATATCAGGTCGACACTTCATTTGTGCGAAAGTTGCGGTTTTTTCAGCTCTGAATAACTTTGCGGCTGGGCCACTCCCAACCAGCCAGTAATCGGCAGCGTTCCTGCGTACGGAAATTTGCAAGCTAGTTGTCGCCTAAATACGATTTTTACGCTGCTTTTTTGAGTGCTTGATTTTTCTCCTTTTTGGTGACGGCTTCCGTGACACTTTTTTCGGGATTGAGGTGTACCGTCGTC
>NZ_WHJF01000312.1:0-1030 GCF_011682185.1 Massilia genomosp. 1 | reverse complement strand
ACTGAACCCGATTCATCGTCGCCATAATCTTCTCCCGCCTGCGCCACCGCGCACGCATATGCAAGGTTGGACACGTAACGGCGACCAAAGTTCAGTTATGCTGAAGATCAGCGCTAATCACCAAATTGAATGAGTTCAGGCGCAGCTGCGAGAGGCCAAACGGTCGCGCATGCTTGAGTTCCACCGTGAACGCCGCAAGGCTTGCGCGGGCATCGGCGTGGCGCTGGGTGGTGACCTCGACTGGCTTGTAATCAAACATGCAGTTGATGAACAACAGGGCGGCGCCAACGTAGACGCTGCCAAATCCCATGATGCAAACGAAGTACACATGGCGCAAGCGCAAGCGCGATATCAGGCAGGCGAGCAGGAAGCCGCCAGCCAATCCCATCAGGATCAGCGGCCACCACGACACCAGCTCAAACTGTCCCCTCAGGGTCAGATTCAGGGCGTACCCGGGTATAAGCACGATCCACCCGACCTGAAATCGGGATGAACCTTCCGCCTTTGGGCCAAGCGAGTAAAACTGCGGCAGCGTGGCGGCAAGCGCAATGGCAAACAAAGGCACCGCGATCGCCCCCAGTGCCGGCAGCATGGCCTTGTCCAAACCCGCGCCTTGCTCATGCAGCGTGAACAGGCGGTAGGTGAAGATGATGGCCAACACATACAAGATCGCGCCGATCAGGCGATACTGCCAAGGTGCTCTGGAATCGGAAATGTCGGGTAGTTCGGGTGTCATGCAGTGTTCCTGGTACGGTGTTCAACGACAAAAAAGCCCGTTCTCCCGCGCCATTGTCCGGCTGAACCGCCCGTTTTCGACAAATTCCCGTCAATTTGATCGGTTGCGCGGCAAACCTCGCCCTTCAGGGCGGGGCGGGGTCACGAGCGCGAACGGCGCAGCCGTCTGGTTTGGTGCGTCTAGTGCGGCGTCTGCTGCTGTTCGATGTACTGCCGGATAACGGCGATAGGCGCACCGCCGCAGCTACCGGCAAAGCAGGAAGGCGACCATAGCGCGCCGCCCCAAAGCTTCTTG
>NZ_WHJF01000311.1:0-1031 GCF_011682185.1 Massilia genomosp. 1 | reverse complement strand
GATGCTCGGACCGTCAGTGCGGGCGCCACGATCCTGCGCGGCAGTGCAGAGGGGGGCATCGTGTTCGACAAGCAAAATAACCGGGTCGGATATACTGCCGGCTTGGGACTAAAGGCACCGCTTCCGGTGTATGTCGGACCGATCGGCTCCGTCGTAGAATCCAACACTAAGCTTTGGGGGTATGTCGATGGAAAATGGCAGTGGCATAACTAAGAATGTGAGCACGGAAAGAACATGAAAGCCACGGTAGTTCGACTTATGAGTATTGCGATGGCGATCTGCACGGTCGCTTTCGGATGGGCGTTGCGCTCCTATCCGGCGTGGGACTTGTCTGCCGAGGTTTCGGCCTTCGATATCGGCATTTTCGCATTGTTCATTTCGATATTTCTGCAATCTCTACCCGGTTTGGTATACAACAATTTTTTGTTTTTACAGCAGAAAAAGGATTGGCGAGATTTTTGGTCTGGTGATGTATTGGAATATTTTTATCGATCCGATAAGGGGCGCGAGGTATGGATGCTGGCCAGAGGAAGATTTATTCTATATCTTCTGAGCTGTGTGCTAAGCATTGGATTGCTGATCGCTTACATCAATATTCGTCACTGATGCGGTCGAGGGACAGTGCAGGGAAGCTACGTACTCGAGAATCGCCCCGAATGCGGCGCACCAGATCCGCACGCGCAGTTTTACCAAGCTTCGATGTTTGTGGTGGGGTCGGCGGCCGTGCATCTTTCCGGCATAGGACACAGCATGGGACACAGGGTCAGTGCCAACATTGTCATACAGCCTCGCCAGTAATGCCGTTTTATGTGTAGGCAGGTGATGCTGCGAGGTCTGAGGCGCCGCCGCCGCCGACTATGTCGACACCACGCGCCTGCTGCGCTTTTACTCGCCGATCAAAGGTTTGCTGATCGAGTCGATGAGCGGCACCACGACGATTTCGGACCAGTACATCTTTAACCTGAGCCTGATCTCGAAAGATGGCGCCATCGAGCTCAAGACCCTGATGGGCAAGAACGTCAGCGTCGGCG
>NZ_WHJF01000310.1:0-1035 GCF_011682185.1 Massilia genomosp. 1 | reverse complement strand
AGACATGCATGCCAGTCCAGTTGCCGCTTTACCGTCACCCGACAATGACGGTTGTGATTGATGATGATCGTTCTTCACTGGCCGTACTGGATTTCCACCTCGAACAAAGCCTGGCAAAGACCACCTTCAACCGGGCTCGCGCGGCACTCGACTGGGTGTCGGACATTTTCAGCAGGGTGGACCCAGGTGGACCCCAACTGTTGGGCTTTGAAGATGAGTGCGGTGAAGGGGGCACGACCGCCGAAAGCGACCTGGAGCGTATCTATCACTTTGTCGGCGATCCCCAGCGTTTTTCGCTGCCCACCGTCGTGGTGATCGATTACGCGATGCCGGACATGGATGGGCTGGAGTTTTGCGAGGCGGCCGCCGATCTGCCCTGCAAGAAAATCATGTTCACTGCTCGCGCCGACGCAAGCTTTGCCGTGGCGGCCTTTAATCGTGGCCTCATTCATCGGTTTATCCGGAAGCAGGAGCCCGACGCCCTCGACCAGCTGGAGGCGGCCATCGACGCTCTGCAGAACACCTACTTCCTCGATCAATCACGCAGCCAGGCCGGTCAGCTGGGCGCCCACGAGTTTGGATTTTTGCGCGACCCGGCTGCGGCCGCCATGGTCCAGGGCCTGTGTGATCGCTACGGATTCGTTGAATACTATCTTTTTACCAATCCCCACGGCTTTCTGTTCTTTGACGCAGAAGGAGCGCCCACGCTCGTCCCAATGATGAACGCCAGAAGTCTTGAATGGCATGCCGATATCGCTGCAGAGGAGGGGGCGCCTGCGGAGCTGTCGGCCGCGCTGCGTGAGCGCCGCGTGGTGCCGTTTTTCCATACTGGCGACGGATGCTGGTCCTCCGATCTGCCAGGCGACCCGCTGAAATACTGCAAGCCAACGCAGGTCACGCGGGGCAGAGAAGACTACTACTGGGCAATGTTCGATCTGCCTGACCACTATCGCAAGCGCGAACCGTATTCGCACGCCAGGTTCCTGCGCGAGCACCTCCACCGCCCCTGATTACCGTGTAACGGGAAGCATGCCG
>NZ_WHJF01000030.1:0-69786 GCF_011682185.1 Massilia genomosp. 1 | reverse complement strand
AATGAGATTAGCCATGATTCCGCCGCCGTAACCGATCAGATTTCCTCCGATATCACGAAAAAGCGATGAAAAATCGTGCTCTCCTGATGTCGGCCAGTTCGGAAAAATCGTTTTGCAATTGGCTCTAACAAATGTTTTTCCGCCAGGCGACGATGTGGGAACACGCGCCGGCGTCATGGCGCACGTGTACAATCGCACATCGTCCGGTCCACCATGTCCATGGAAAGTCAGAATGAAGAAAACCCTGCTGGCCTGCATCCTGTTCATCGTCAGCCTGGGTGCGTGCGCGCAAGCGTCCGACCCGGCGGCGCCTTATACGAAGCAAATCAACGCCTTCATCGATGAATGGCACGACGATGCGGCGCACGCGCGGCCGGCCTATTTCGACAAGATGGCGAAACATGGCGTGTATATCGGCACGGACAAGACCGAACTGTGGAACCGCGACCAGTTCAAGGCGTGGGCCAGGCGTTTCTTCGACAAGGGCTCGGCCTGGTCGTTCAAGGCGACCAGGCGCAATGTGTATATGTCGGCGGACAAGAAATTCATCTGGTTCGACGAACTGCTCGATACCCGGATGGGTGTCTGCCAGGCCAGCGGCGTGATGCACAAGACGGACAAGGGATTCGAGATCGCGCATTATCAGTTGTCGATCGCCGTTCCCAATCCGGTGGCCGGCCAGGTGAGCAAAACGATCAAGGATTTTGAAGCCGCTCCGGCTGCGCAATAAACGACTGCGAGCGAGAATACGCACGTGCCGAACCGAAGCAATTACATTGGCCGTTTCGCGCCATCGCCGAGCGGGCCGCTGCACCAGGGATCGCTGGTGGCGGCCATGGCGAGCTACCTGGACGCCAGGGCGCATCACGGCAGCTGGCTGGTGCGCATCGAGGATGTCGACGAAGGCCGCAGCGTGCCGGGCGCCGCCGAGGGCATCCTGGCCTTGCTGTACACCCTGGGCATGAAGTGGGATGGCGAGGTGCTCTGGCAGAGCCGGCGCAAGCACGTGTACCAGGCCGCCGCCGAACAACTCGGCGCGCACCTCTACCCGTGCGGCTGCAACCGCCGCGAAATCGCCGACTCCCGCCTCGGCACCGCGCCCGACGGCTCGGCCATCTATCCCGGCACCTGCCGCCACGGCCTGGCGCCCGGCAAGACCATGCGCAGCCTGCGCGTGCGCGTGCCCGATCCTGCCGGCCACGCCGACCTGATCGCCTTTACCGACCGCGCCGCCGGCCCTGTGGCGCAACATCTGTCCAGCGAGTCGGGCGACTTCGTGCTCAAGCGTGCCGATGGCTTCTGGGCCTACCAGCTTGCGGTGGTGGTCGACGATGCGCAGCAGGGCGTCACCGACATCGTGCGCGGCGCCGACCTGATCGATTCGACCCCGCGCCAGATCTATCTGCAACGCTTGCTGGGCGTGCCTGTCCCGCGTTACCTGCATGTGCCGGTGGTGCGCAATCCGGATGGCGAAAAACTGTCCAAGCAGACCGGCGCGCTGGCGCTCGCCCCCGCGGACGAATGCCAGGCTGTCGAGGCGCTGCGGGCCAGCGCCGCCTTTCTGCACTTGCCGCTGGCGCAGGCAAGCTCGGTGGGCGCCTTCTGGCAAGCCGCCATCCCCGCTTGGGCGAACCGGATCGGGCTGCCTTTGGCCGCTGCCTGAGTGCGCGCGCGACGCGCATCGCGCCCGGTACAGGCGGCAAGGAATCTACTTTCTCTGGATGGTGATCTGGCCGTCCGCTTCCAGGAAAGCGCAGCGCATGTCCTTGATATCGCAATCGGAGCAGCGCAGCGCCTGGTCGACCTCTTCGCGTGAAATGCGGCAGCGTTTCATCACCTTGTCGTACAGCTCGCCGTCGCGCCCGAGCAGCACCGCGCTGCCGTCGAGGATGTCCGACATTTTTTTGCTGTGCGACGACATGAACGACATCGTCATGTTCAGCCCGACCAGTACCGCCGCCACGATGAAGCCGCCAAACAGCGATTGATCGCCGCCCGTGAGCGAGTTCGATACCGCTTCGCTGAGCAACATCACCACCAGCAGGTCGAACGGCGTGAACTGGCCGACCGTGCGCCGTCCCGACACGCGCACCATGAGCAGCAGGATCAGATACACGGCCGCCCCGCGCACGACGAATTCCCACCATGGATGGTCCATCTCGAACATGTGCAATTCCTTTCAGGATGAGCGTGGTGGATTGTGGATTGATCGTATTGTAAAGAAACGGCGCCCGACGTGGGCTGCGTCGGCGTGCGCGGCGTGGCGCCCCTGCCCCGGCTGGCGCATACTATGGCATGTTCAAACTGACCTTTTTAGGCACGTCCTCGGGCGTCCCCACCAAAAACCGCAACGTCACCGCGCTCGCGCTGCAAACCGCCCTGAACCGCGACTGGTGGCTGGTCGATTGCGGCGAGGGCACCCAGCATCGCCTGCAGCACATCGCGCTGAGCGTGCATGACCTGGCCGGCATTTGCATCACCCACATCCATGGCGACCATAGCTACGGCTTGCCGGGATTGCTGGCCAGCGCCGCCATGAACGGACGCAAGCGGGCGCTGATCCTGATCGCGCCGCTGGCCGTCAAGGCCTGGCTGGACGCGACCATGCTGCACACCGAGCTGTTCCTGCCGTTTCCGCTGATCCATGTGGATGTCGCCGGCGAACAACTGGTGCATCAGGAGGGCGGCTTGCGCATCGAGCGCCACCACCTGTCGCACCGCGCCCCGAGCGTGGGTTTTCGCTTCGCCGTGGAAAGCAGTAAATGGAAGCTCGACAGCGCGGCCCTGCGCGCGCGCGGCGTGCCTTCCGGTCCGCTGTGGGGCACATTGCAGGCCGGCGTCGACGTCGTGCTGGACGATGGCGGCGTGCTGGCCGCCGCCGATTTCCGCGTGGCCGATGTGCAACGCGCGGTGGCCGTGATTGGCGGCGACAACGATACCCCGGCGCTGCTCAGCGAGGCCTGCGCCGAGGCGCAGGTGCTGGTGCATGAGGCCACCTACACCGAAGCCATCCTGCAAAAAGTCGGGCCGGGGCCGACCCACAGTTCGGTGCAGCGCGTGGCGCAGTTCGCCACGCAGCGTGGCTTGCCGAACCTGATCCTGACCCACTTCAGCGCGCGCTACGACAATCCGGCAGGCATGGCCGAACTCGACGCCGAGGCGCGCCTGCATTACGCGGGCAATCTGTTCCTGGCAGAGGACTTTGCCAGCTACGAGCTCGATGCGGCCGGGGTGGTGCGCAAGCTGTAGGCGCGATTGCGCGCTCTTAGCCCTTCTGTGTATGTATCGAAAACTTCGATCTGGCCAGACATGCTGGTGTTAGTATCGCAACTGTTCTGCGAGTAAATACATCTTCCCCATGTGTACCCATTTCAAAGGAAACCCGATGACCGCTCCGCAACTGCGCCGTGCCAACTATGGCCTTGACGCCCCGAAGGTAGTTCGCAATCTGGTGTTGGGGGCCATCGCCGGCCTGTTGCTGTGGGGTTCGGCCAGCTTGGGACTGTGGTCCGGGCAACTGCTCATTCCGCTGGGCGCCGATGGACTGCGGATTGGCGTCGCCGATAGCGGGCGCTTCTTTGCCATTGTCCTGCCCTTGACCGCGCTCTGGATGGTGTGGGAAAGCAAAGTCGGCAAGCTGCGCAACCGCGAAAAAATGCTGCAACGCCTGACGTGGACCGGCAAGGAGCAGGTGCTCGATCTTGGCTGCGGGCGCGGGCTGTTGATGATCGGCGCCGCCCGGCGCTTGACGACAGGCACCGCCACCGGCATCGACATCTGGCAAACGGAAGATCTGTCCGGCAACCGGCCCGAAGCGACGCTGGACAATGCGCGCTGCGAGGGCGTGGAGGCGCGGGTGGACATCAAAACCGCCGATATGCGTGCGCTGCCGTTCGCGGATGCCTCGTTCGACGTGGTCGTCTCGCGTGCCGCCATCCACAATCTGTACGACGCCGGCGACCGCGCCAAGGCGATCGGCGAAGTGGCGCGCGTATTACGGCCGGGCGGTCACGCGCTGATTGAAGATATCCGCCACGGCGGCGAGTACGAGGCGAGCTTCATGCGAAACGGCTGCACCCATGTCGAGCGCATCGGCTCGCGCATCGAGGCGCTGCTCACGACCATCATCACCTTCGGCTCGCTGCGTCCGGCCACGCTGCTGGTAAGAAAAGCGGGTTGAATTGCGGTAGCGGACACCCTGCCTGCGCCGCGCTGGCGCACCAGTTCGCGTTCCTCCGGGCCGGTGGGGCGGTAGAGGACGACGCTGTCAGCTGTCATTGTTCGCTTTCGGATTGTTGGCGTGCATGCCGCCATCGTCATTGCGCGCGGCGGTACATCACGTCGGTCCGCAGCACGTATTTGAGGCCGTCGATGACTTCCGTTCCCTGGTGCGGCAGCTTGTGCGGGAATACCAGGGCCGCGCCTTGCTGCGGTTTGATCAATTCGGTCTTGAATTCCGTATCGCCGCCCTCGAAGTCGCCGTTCAGGTAAATCATGAATGTCAGGCGACTCGCTTCATCGGGCGACCTGGCATACACGCCGTCCGTATGCCACTTGAAGTACTCCTTCGGGCCATACCGGTAAAAACGGAACCGTTCGTTAAAGCCGCTCAAGGTCCAGTCGCCGATGCTGGCGGGCAGCAGGGCGCGCGCCTGTTCGAACAGCGAGACGGCCAGCGCGGCATCGTCGAAAATGACGCGGTCGTTATTGCGGATCTCTTCCGCCCGCCGCGAGACCCCACTAAATTGTACTTCCGACGGTACGTAGCCGGCTTCTTCGCCGAGCGCGATGTAATGCTGGCACATGGCCGGGGTGAGGAAGTGTTCGATAACGAATGCTCCCGAATTTTTCTCGACGACGCGCATGGTGGGGTTCATATGGGTTCATTTTCTCTTGGAATGAACACATCATAATTTACTTAGTGTTTGCGCACAACTAACTTAGTATAAATTTATCACTAAGATGATCGACAGCCGCGCTCAGGCAATCGCCACGATCAGGCTTGCCCGCGCGCGCTTGGCTTCCTGGAGCGACACGAGTACCCACAAGACGCCCGCCTGGTCGTCTTGCATGTCATCGAGTTCGCTCTCGAAGGGCGCCAGCTCGGCCAGCAATGCCACTACCTGCGCCGGCAACAGCCACGACAGATGAAAGACGCTGTCTTGCGATTGGTAGACATGCGCGTCGCATTCGGCCAGCGAACAGCCGCGAAATAGCGCGCGATAATACGCGCAGGCGACGGCCGAGGCAGCCGGCAAGACATCGGATAGCTCGCTGGCGTAGCGATACCACTTGTGCATGGACGGCGTGATATCGATCGCCGGATGACGGTGATTGTCGAAGCTGAAGTTCCAGTAGTATTCATCGACAATCAGGTCGATCAGCCTGGCTTCCTCGCGCGAGGCGGTCATCAATGCGGCGTCGCCACGCCGCATGAAGTCCAGGATCTTTTCCCGCATGCCCGCTGGGAACTCATCGGGATACTCTGCAATGCGCGGGTCCAGCCACGCGAGAAAGACGCCCAGATCGGCAAGGAACGCCGTTTTGACACCATCTTTGTCGCCGAGCGAGTAATGCACGTAAGTGCCCATCGCATACTCCAGTTGGTGGATGAAGGGCGCTTTGCGCGCCCGAGGGATGAGGCATGAGGCATGAAGAGGGACTACTTTTGGGACTACTTTTGTTCCTGGTCCAGGATTGCCTGGATTTCCGCCCGTTCACGCGCGCTCACGTGCCCGCGCAGGGCGGCGAGCACCAGTTCCTTGCCGGAGCCCGAAAACGCCTTGTGGATCAGTTCCTTGATCAGGCTGGTCTGCAGCGAGTCTTGCGGCTGCGCCGGCGCGTACACATGCGCGCGGGCGCTTTCGTCACGCGTGAGCAAACCCTTGGTGTGCATTAACTGAAGCAGGCGTAGTACGGTCGCGTACGCCATGTCGGGACGGCTGGCCACGGCCGCCTGATGCACCTGTTTGGCGCTGGCCGGCCCGAGTTGCCACAGCAGGCGCAGCATTTCCAGTTCCGCTGCGGTGGGCTTGGGGATGGCGGTCGGTTCTGGCATGGGGAGGGTAGCGGTGGGAATGCACCTAGAGTAAATTATCTAGAAGTGAAAGTCCAGTTCAGATCTCCGACCACATGCGCAGCAGGTTGTGATAATGCCCGGTCAGGCCGACGGTTTCCGCGCTGTCGCCCAGTTGGGCGCGCAGGCGCACGATAGTCTGGTCGAGTTCGAGCAGCATGGCGCGCCGGGCATCGTCGCGCACCATGCTCTGGACCCAGAAGAAAGAGCAGACGCGGCTGCCGCGCGTGACCGCTTCGACCTTGTGTACGCTCGACGAGGGGTACACGATCATGTCGCCCGCCGGCAGTTTGACTTCATGCACGCCGTAGGTGTCGTTGACGATCAGTTCGCCGCCGTCGTAGTCCTCGGGTTCGCACAGGAACAGGGTGCAGGAGACATCGGTACGCAGCGGCAAGGCGCTGCCAGGCACGTTGCGCACGGCGCCGTCCACATGCGCGCCGTAGTGTCCGCCGCCGGTGTAGCGGTTAAACAGCGGCGGCACGGTGCGCAGGGGCAGGGCGGCGGCGAAGTAGAGCGGATTGGCGGCCAGGGCCGCGAGGATAATGCGGCCCAGTTCGGCTGCGAGGGGGCTGTCGGTGGGCAGTTGCTCGTTGTGCTTGACCTGGGCGCCCTGGGCGCCGACCGTGGCGCGGCCGTCGGTCCAGTCGGCCGCGTCGAGGGAGCGGCGCATGGCGGCGACCTGGGCGGGGGTGAGGACTTGGGGGATGTGGAGCATCATGGGGAAACCGTGGCTGAATGTAATGCGCCGTCGTTCCCGCGCCAAGGCGGCCCTCGGCGGGAACCCAATTCTGTCGAGCCGCCTATGGCTTCGGTTCGAACTTGGATTCCCGCCTGCGCGGGAATGACGGTTTTGAGGGCGTAGGCTGTTATCGTAAAGCCGACCGAATACAATCGATCAGAACCGGAAATTCGCCGTCAAACTCGCCGAGCGTGGCGCGCCCGGGGTGTAGCGATAACCGCTCTTGTTAATCTGCGCAATGTATTGCTTGTCCGCCAGATTGTACAAGTTCAGCTGCAGATCGACGTTCTTGCTCACGCTGTACGACGCCATCGCATCGACCACCCAGTACGCATCGGCAAACGCCGGCGTGCCCACCGCGCCATCGGTGCCGCGCAGCAGCTTGCCGACATAGCGCGCGCCGCCGCCCACTTTCAGGCCCATCGGCAAGGTGTACGAGGTCCACGAGGTGAACGCATCTTTCGGTGTGTAGTTCAGGTTGTTGATCCCGCTGGCGGTGACGACCTTGCCATTGTTTACTTTCGTATCCATGCGGGCATACCCGGCACTGACCAGCCAGTTGCGCGCCACTTCACCCGTCACGCCCAGCTCGATCCCCTTCACCTGCTTGCGCCCGGTCTGGTAGTACAGCAAGTCCACCGGGTCCTGCTCCAGCTCGTTCTTGACGGTGGTCTTGTAGACCGCCGCCGTCAACGACAGCTTTTGCTTGAGGAAATCCCACTTGGTGCCGATTTCGGTGGTGGTCGATTGCTGCGGATCATATTTCGGGTTCGAGGCGCTGTTGGCGGACGTCGACAGCGAGAAATTGGTGCCCGGCGGCTGCTTCGAGGTGGCAATCAGGGCGTACACGCTGCTGTCCTTGGTCGGCTTGTACAGGGCCGAGATCTTGCCGTTGCCGACCGTGTCGCTCAACTTCAGCTTGGTCGGCACCAGGGTACCCACCGGCAAGGTCGGATTGGCGGTCGCGGTCGACAGGCTGGTGGCGTTGTAGTTCACGTTGAAGTGGTCCATGCGGCCACCGACGTTGACAATCCACTGCTCGCCCAGTTTGATGGTATCGAACAGGTACACGCTCTGGGTATCGACCTTGGCATTGGTGCCCGCGCCGTTGCGTACCAGGTTCAGGCCGGTGATCGGCGAGTAGGGATTCGGCGCGTACAGCGAGTCGACCGCCATCGTGCCGGCGCCCGTGTAGCTGTAATTGGTTTGCTCTTCGCTGGTCAGCTCCAGGCCGCCCACGAAAGTATGCTTCAGGCCGCCCAGGTCCAGGTTCACCGTCGCCACGCTCTGGTTGGTCAAAATGGTGTTGGACTGGTCCTTGACGGTGCGGTTGCCGCGCGTGATGGTCCAGGTCGACGGGTCGTTGACGTCCGGCGTTTTCAGGTTGGCGCTGTTGCCCATGAAGGCGGTCAACAGGTAATCCTGCGAGGTCTTGCCGTAGCGGGTGGTGTTTTGCAATTTCACGGTCGGCGAAAAATCATGCTCGACCTTGACGGTGAACATGTCGGCCTTGACCTGGTCGTAGTCGCTGGCCGAACCGTAGAAATTCTCCGGGTTGACCCGCGCCGCCGTGCTCAGGAAGGTGCGCGCATCCGGGCTCTTGTAGCCGGGCAGGCCGATGGTCGGCACGCCGCCGCTCGGCACATTGTCCTGGTCCACGTGCAGGTAGTTCAGGTAAACGCGGGTTGGGCTGTTCAGGCCGAAGGCGAGCGACGGCGCCAGCGCCCAGCGCTTGTTCTTGACCACATCGCGCCCCGGCGTGCCGCTGTCCTGCGCCAGCGCGTTGAGGCGAAAGGCAACCCCTTTTTCGGCGCTCATGACGCTCGCGTAGTCGAGCGTGGCGCGCTTTTGCTTGCCGCTGCCGGCCACCACCGTGCCGGTCGTGCCGGACTCCATCACCGCTTGCTTGCTCACCATGTTGACCGAGCCGGTCGGCGACGAGCGCCCGGTGTCGGTGCCGGCCGGGCCTTTGAGCACGTCGAGCTGTTCGACGTTGAAGACGTCGCGCGAAATCGAGCCGATGTCGCGCACGCCATCGACAAAAATGCTGGTCGACGAATCGAAGCCGCGCATGTAGATGGTGTCGCCGGTGGTCGTGTTGCCGTTCTCGCCGAGGAAGAAGGTGCCCACGCCGGGCGTGTTGCGCAGGGCCTCGGTCAAGGTCACCGCGCCTTGCTGCATGATCAGTTCTTTCTTGATGACGGTCACCGTTTGCGCGGTGTTGAGCAGGATTTCGGTGTACTTGGGCGAGGCGGCGCGTTCGGCCTTGAAGTCGTTGCCGGCTTCCTCGCCGGTTTTGCTGATGACCTGGACTTCCGGCAAGGTTTTGGCCTGCGGTGCGTCGGCGGCGGCATGCGCCGCTACCGGGACCAGCAGCGCGGCAAGCGCGGCGCTCATGTGTTGATTGAAACGGGATTGCGCGTGCTTGCGGCTTTTGATCGGGGCCATCTGTTTCTCTTCTTCGACGTGGGGTGGGTCGGACATAATTGCCAACAAGCTAGTTATTGTAGGAGAAATGGTCAACCATGTAAATGAGAATCGTTATCAGTAAGATTCTCATTACTATTTTGGAGTGGGTCGAGATTGTGGTTTCTGGATATTGCTATCCGGCATGGACAGTCTGGCACGGTGCTGCACGTGGCGCTGCCGGGGGCCATCGGCATCGCCTGCGCTACGCTCGCTGAGCGCCAGCGGTGCCGTCCCGTTTCCGGGAGGACCCGCCAGCGGGGGCCGCGCCTGTTTCGCGCCGCGCCGTTTCGCGCTACACTCAATCGGCTCTCAACTCTGGAAGCGTACATGCTAACGGGCGAACACTGGTTCTACTGGGCGATCCTGTCGGCGGTATTCGCGGCGCTGACCGCGATTTTCGCCAAGATTGGTATTGCTGGCGTGGATGCCGACTTTGCCACCTTGGTCAGGACGATCTTGATCACCTTTGTGTTGACAGCCTTTGTGCTGTACACGCATAAATGGATCAGTCCTGCCAGCCTTGCGCCGAAGACCTGGCTGTTTCTCGGGTTGTCGGCCTTGACTACCGGTGCTTCGTGGGTCTGTTATTTTCGTGCGCTCCAGCTCGGCGAAGCGTCACAAGTTGCGCCTGTGGACAAGTTCAGCGTGGTGCTGGTGGCCCTGTTCGCCGTCGTGTTCCTCGGCGAACGCCCCTCGTTGCGCGATTGGGGCGGCATTGCCCTGGTGGCGAGCGGTGTGCTGGTGCTTGCGCTGAAACGTTGATCGTCATCCGGTCGCGTCCGGCCAGCGCCGCAACGCGCCATGCGTGTGCCGGTCACGGCTTGCTCACCGGCTGCTGCGAAACTGTACGAGGCGATACAGGTAGGTGAGGACGGCCAGGGCGACCAGCGCCGTCGCCACCGGATCGACGTAGCTTGCGACCGCTTCGAAGTTTTCTTGCAGGACATACCCGGCCCCCGTCAGGGCGCACACCCACAGCAGCGATCCCCCTGCCGAATAGGCCAGGAAGGGCAGCAGCGCGATGCCTGCCACCCCGGCGGGCACGGAAATCAGGGTTCTGATTGCCGGCACGAGCCGCCCGAAAATCAGGACGGGCATGTCATGCCTGGTGAAGGCGGACAAGGCTTTGTCGAGCTCGGCCGCAGACAGAGTCAGCCATCTGCCATGCTTTCCCGCCCACGCGCACAGGCGCTCCCGGCCAATCCATTTGCCGGCAAAATACCACGGCATGGCGCCGGCGACCGATCCGGCTGTCCCGGCCAAGACCACGCCAATCGCATTGAGTTCGCCGCGGCTCGCGCTAAAACCGGCAAACGGCATGATTAATTCCGAATGCAGAGGTGGAAAGATGTTTTCAAACATCATCAACAGGAAGACGCCGGTATAGCCGGTTTCGGCAATGAGCTGGACAATGAAATCAAACAAATCGGCTCCTTCTCGGGTGGTGTGCATGACACGGCAGGAAACCGACGCCGCCACTAAAGCTCGATGGTCTACGCCAGCGTTCAGTTCATTTAGGTTTCAGTCTAAGAACGATAGTGTTAACGCAACGTGAGATGCCTGTTAATTTCTTGTTAAATCTTATGGTCATGAAAGAATTGACGGCTCGCACGTCGGCAGCTTGGCGACCCGCCGCTACCGGACCGCGGGTAATGGCCCGGCATGGCGATGCTTGCTGCAACGTCGGGTCACGGGGCAAGCCTGCGCCGGTCTAGCGCGGTGGCAATGGTGGCCACGAGGAACACCGCAATCCAGATTGACCATAGGGTGTGTGTCAAAAAATGGGCGCCGCGCATTTGCTGCAGCCAGCCCAGCGCGAATCCGAAGCCGATCATCGTGACGAACACGCTCATGGCGGCGTTCGGACGGGCGGGAAGAAAGAAGACGGCAATCGACATCAGCCACAAGGCGCTTGAGGCATGGCCCGCCGGCAGGCAATGTCCCGGTTCGCTTCCCACAGGAAGCATCTGCATCAGCCGCACGTAGGGTTCGCTGCCGCCGTAGCGCGTCAAGTCCCAGGGGCAGTGCGAATCGCTCGATTGCTTCAACAGGGAGATACTCAGTGGAACCATCACGGCGGACAGGGCTACCACCCTGATCTGATAGCGCCGCAGCCAGCTCCAGCGGCGCGGCGCCACCAGGTCCCACAGTGCGGCCACCACGAAGGCGGCCGCCAGCGCGATCAGTATTCGCTTGAGCACGACGTGACTGAACGTGTCGGCGATCCACGCGTCGCGCCACGGAAAGATCCGGCGCTGCGGATCGAAGGCTGCATCGGCCAGGAGCAGGTCGATATCGGTGCACATCCCGATCCAGGCGATCAGCACAGGGAAGGCAAGGAACAGCGCCAGGCCGATCCAGCGTACCGAGCTCATGCGCGTAGCGCGCACGCCCGCAAAAGCGGGATCGGTCGCTGGCACTGGGCTGCGGGCAAAATCAGCTGGCACGGGTACAGGCATTAAACAGGTCCAGTTTGGGGTTGTAGACGGCAGTATTTATGGCAAGCATGCCAAGCGTTGAATGAAAAATATTATCGTGTGAAAAATCCTGGTTGGCGCGGGCGGCGAGGCATTGGCGGTCGAGCTTGAAGCGCGCACTGAATCCGTCCGACATCCACAACATGAAGGGAACGTGGCGCTGTTCCGGCGGCGAGATGATGTAGGGCGCGCCGTGCAGATACATATTGTTTTCGCCGAGCGATTCGCCATGGTCCGAAAAATACAGGAAGGCGGTGTCGACGTTATCGTTCAGGCTCGCTTGCGCCAGCATCCCGATGGTCTTGCTCAGTACGTAGTCGGTATACAGGATGGTGTTGTCGTAGGCGGCGACAATGGCTTCCCTGCTGCATTTTGCCAACTCGTTGGTTTCACAGGTCGGTTGAAACTGCTTGAAGCGGGCAGGATAGCGCTTCCAGTAGGCCGGTCCGTGGCTTCCTTTCTGGTGCAGCACGATTACCAGGTCGCGCTTGGCGTTCCGTATCAATTCCGGCAAGCCTTCCAGCAGGCGTTCGTCGAAGCATTCCTCCGTTTGACAAAGCGGGTTGCCCGGTTCCGGCTTGGACACATCCACGTATTGCACCCGGTCGCACACCCCCTTGCAGCCCGAATTGTTGTCGCGCCAGATCACATCGATCCCGGCATGTTTGAGGACGTCGAGCAATCCTTCCTGGGATCGCGCCTTGGTATCCGAGTAGCCATGCCGTCCAAGGGCGGAAAAGACGCACGGCACCGACACCGCCGTGGCTGTGCCGCAGGACTGCATGCGCGTGAAATTGATCAGGCCCTCCTGCTGCGCCAGGCGCGGATTGGTCTGGCGCGCATAGCCATTCAAGGAAAAATTGCGGGCGCGCGCAGTTTCGCCGACCACCATGACGGTCACGGTGTACCTGGCGATGCCGTTCCAGGCCGGCCCTTTGCTGGCATCGGTTCCGAGCGGCGACACGACAATCGGCGTGCTCCATTTGCGCTTGGCATAGCCATTGATCGCCTGGAGGTAGTTGGTCGGCGTGAGCAGGAAGCGCAGGTCGCGGTGTTCGCGCAAGGTCGGCGCCAGTGTCTTGAACATGAGCATGAGCAGGATGATGGCTCCGGCAAACGCGGCCATGGCGATACCGAGGTTGCGCAGCAGCTGGCGGCCGGCGCTCGGGTAGCGCAGGTCGGCGGCGGCCAGCAGCAGCGACGGCAGGCCGCCCATCAGCAACATTGTCGCGAGCATTTTCAGCGACAGCAGATCGGCGCTTTCGCGCGCATCGGTTTCGACGACGTTTTGCACCATCGACCAATCGATTGCGGTGCCGTACTGGTTCATGAAGTAGCTCGCCGCCGAGGTGGCCAGAAACAGGGCGATCAGAACGGGCTTGAAGATATAGCGAAAATTGACCAGCGCAAGGCAGGCGCCGAAGGCCAGTACCAGCATCAGGAACATGCCGGCCTGTATCGGCAAATGAGGCAGTGCCAAGCCGCCTGTGGCGTGGATAAAACGCGTCCAGAACGCCAGATTGTAGCCGCCTACCAGAATGACAGCAGCGGCCAGGGGAACAGCGAGGGTATTGATGCGGATGGAGATACTCAGTTTCAATCGCGTTTCCCAGCGTGCCAATGACCAGCGGCCTATTCCGGCGGTATGATCCGCAGACTACCCAAGACGACGTCAACTTCGTGTGAGACAGATGTTAATTTTTCGTTAAATCTCCCGCAAACCGAATATAGCAGCATGTCCCGCCTCCCGCCACGCTGCTGACTAAAAATTCAGCATGCATAAACCGGCAAATGCGCTTGACCAGCGCCAGTCCCAAGCCTGTGCCTTCGGATCCCCGCGTTCTGGCCGATGCGGCAGGGTCGTTTAAAATGGACAGCACCGCAGCGGGCAAACCGTGGCCGGTGTCGGAAACAACGATCGTGCTGGCCTCGAGGAAAACGGTGATCCGGCCCTCATCGGTATACAGGCAGGCATTGCGTATCAGATTGCCGAGTGCCGCGGAAAGCAAACGGAGCGGGGCATGCACGACAAAATCATCGCCGCCCCCAAAGGTCAGGACGAGCGGCTTGTCACCAAGCAAACCCTGATAGCGCGCGACTTCTTCCCGAGCAAGCTGCGCCATCGATATCGGCTCCGATTCGATCAGGTCGGGCGAACGCGCCAGCAGCAAGAGTATGCCGACGCTGTCCGCCGCGTCTTTTGCTGCGCGCACGATACGCTCGGCTGGCGCGTGCAACTGCGCTTGGCCGTGCGTGGCCTCGACCAGGATTTCGGCGGCGCCGGCAATGACGGTCAAGGGCGTGCGCAATTCGTGGCTGACATCTCCCGTAAAGCTGCGCTCCCGTTCCAGGAAGACTTGTAATTCCGCAGTGTGGCCGGCAAAGGCGCGTGCCAGGACGCCTAATTCATCCTGATTGTCCTGCAAGGGGAGTTCGCCGCGCCGCTCGGCCACCGCCGCAGACAGTTCGGCGATCGGGCCGACCACGCGCTGTCCCACGAAACGCCCCAGCAAGAGCGACATGGCGATGAAAACGACAAGGCCGACCAGCAGCAAGCTGTAGACCGCCAGCTCCACCTCCTCGTAATCGGAGGCATGGTCGACGACGACGAATGGGCCGCTGGCATCGCGTCCGGCAAAGACATGCAGTCCGATGCCATCGACCGTCACGTCATGCACGCCTGCGGGCAAATTGCGCAGCGATTGGGGAATCGATGGGCCGTGATGAAAGCTCACGCCTGCCGGCATTTCGACCGGAAGTCTGCCCGCGTGGCGAGGCGAGGCCCAAGCAGCGATATCTTTCAAGCGCTCATCGACCAGACGCGATTCGATTCCTTCCACGACAATTGCGGCGGCAATCGAGAACAGGATGCAGGTACCGAGCGAGAAGAGCAGATAGGCGCGCACGATGCGCCGGCCTAGGGAGTGAAAGTGCTGATGCATGACTGGAAACCGGCCGTGAAGAATGCAGCAAGTCTACACACAAGAGAAAAAACAACAAAATCCCTTTGCATAAGCACAAATTTTTGCCGCACACTGCCTCCGTCCAGGTCACGCGCTCCCGGGACAGCCGTCAGGGCGGCAGGCATGCCGCAGCTTGCCCGCAGCACGGCCCGCCGCACGCATTACGCGAGAAACAGTCTTGGCAACGCGTTCGACGCATCGTCGCGCTGGTAGCGGGCGGGAAGGGGCTCGTGGCCGGTTTTCAGGTTCGAAAGATTTCGGACATAAAAATACGCTTAATACACATCGCGACGGTAGCGGCCGCTCTCGTCGAGCATGGCGAGGGTGTCGCCGCCAAGCACGCTTTCCAAGGTTTCATGCACGGCCCCGGCCATGCCGTGCAGGCTGCCGCAGACATAGATCGCCGCGCCCTCGGCCACCCAGTCGCGCAGCTGCGCGGCTTGCGCCGCCAGCGCGTGCTGCACATAGCGTTCGGCGGCGCCGTCGCGCGAAAACACCAGGCTGAGCGTGTCGACCATGCCGGCCTGGTGCCACGCGGCGATGTCGTCGGCGCAGAAGTGGTCGTGCGCGGCATTGCGCTCGCCGAACACCAGCCAGTTGCGCGCCTGACCCGCGTCGACGCGGCTTTTCAGGTGCGCGCGCAGGCCGGCGATGCCGGTGCCGTTGCCGATCAAAATCAGGGGCCTGCCGGCGTTCCCGCCAATCCGGAAGCGGCTGTGCTGGCGCACGCGCAGCAGCACCGGCGCGCTGTCCCGCGCCTCGCGGCACAGCCAGCCCGACGCCAGTCCGACGCTGCCATCGTCGCGCACGTGCAGGCGCACCAGCAGCGACAGGCGGCCTTCGGCCATGGTCGAGGCAATCGAATACTCGCGCGGATAATCCGGGTCGCCCGGCGCGCTCACTTGCACCAGGTCGCCCGCCTCCCACGCCGGCAAGTCGCCTTCGGCCGGCAGCAGGTCGATGCGGTATACCGGCGCGCCGGCGCTGCCGGGATTGAGCAGGCGGCGCGCTGCGATGCGCCAGTGACCATAGCCTGGCGCGCTCCAGTCGGGGGCGTCGCTGGTGCCGGCCAGGTGGCTCAGGTGATGCAGCCAGGCTTCGATGGCGGCGCCGCGGCCACGGTCCACCTCGACCCGCGCGAACAGCGCCTGGGCGCCGCGCGCTTGCAGGACGGCGTCCAGGCGCCGCCCGAAGCCGCAGTAATTGGCGTAGCTGCTGTCGCCCAGCGCCAGCAGCGCGTAATGCAGCTGGCCCAGCGCCATTCCCGGCTGGTCGAGCAGGCGCGCCAGGCGCGCCGCGCTGTCGGGCGCATCGCCCTCGCCATAGGTGCTGGCGATGAACAGGATGCGCGCCGCGCCGCGCAAGGTGGCTTCGTCAAGTTGCTCGACGCTGAGCGCGCGCGCCGACAGGCCGCCGGTGCGCAGGGTTGCCACGGTATGCCCGGCCAGCGCTTCGCCGGTGCCGGTCTGGCTGGCATAGGCCACCAGCCAGTCGGCATGCGCGCCGCCGCTGTCCTTGCGCATGGCGCGCCGTGTACGCAGCAGGCCCAGGCACATGAGCGCATAGGCCGCAACAAAGGCGGCGGCGCCGCCCCAGCGGACCGGATCGACAGTCATCATTGCAGTAATTCCTGGTAGGCGCTGGAGACGACTTCCCGCAGGCCGCCCTCATGGCGCAGCAAAAAGCGCGCCGCCAGCTTGCGGCGCTCGGCCAGCGCCAGACCCTCCTCGGGACCGAGCACCGACAGCGCCGTCGAGAGGGCGTCGGCGGCCATGCATTCGGCATGCAGCACGGTGACCGACGCCACGTCGTTGCGGATCGGCGCGCCGCTGCGCGGATCGAGCGTGTGCGAGGCGCGCCGGCCGCCGTGCTCGAAGTAGCGCCGGTAGTCGCCCGAGGTGGCGACGGCCAGGCCGTGCAGCGCCACCGTGGTCGGGCCGGCGCCGTCGCCCGCGCCGGGCACGCCTTCGAGCGCGACCCACCACGGCTGGCCGTCGGCCTTGGTGCCGGCGCCGCGCAGCTCGCCGCCGATTTCCACCAGATAGTGAAACAGTCCCTGTGCTTCCAGGCAGCGTGCCAGCAGGTCCACCGCGTAGCCTTTGGCCACCGACGACAGGTCGATCTGCACGCCGCCCGCTTGCAGCGCGCGCCGGCTGGCGCGATCCAGTTGCAGGCGCTGGCGGTCGGCGCGCGCCACGATGGCTTGGACAGCCGCCGGCAGCGGCGCGTAGAAATTGGCTTCGTTGTAGCGCTGGCGCGCGCCGAAGCCCCAGGCGTTGACCAGGGCGCCGGCGCACGGGTCGTAGGCGCCGCCGCTGTCCTCGGCCACCTCCAGCGCGTAACTGAGCACCGTGAAAAAGGCATCCGGCAGGCGGTGCCAGTTGCCGGCCGGGGCGCTGTTGAAACGGCTCAGGTTCGAGTCGCGTTCCCAGTGGCTCATTTGCGCCACCACCAGGTCGAGCTGGCGCTGCAAGGCGTCCGCCATGGACGGCCTCGCGTCGGGCGGGGCCATCACCCGCGCCGACCAACTGGTGCCCATGGTGGCGCCGCCCAGCTCATGGAGCACGCTGGTGCGCGGCGGCAGGGCCGGCCCGATGGCCAGCGGTACGAGAACGCGGCGTCGCATTTACTCTGGCAACACTTCGAGCGTGGCGGCGTAGCTGTAGCGGCGCGTCACGGCCGGGGCGTCGGCGGCTACCGCCGGGCCTTTCGGCTGGGCCGCCGGAAAGCCCGCGTTGAGCCAGTACATGCCGGCCGCCGGCAAGGTCACGGCCACCTCGCCTTTGGCGTCGGTCTCCAGGCGCACTTCACCGAGCACGCCGCGATAGCGCACGCCGCCCGGAATCAGGCTGAAGGCGAACTTCGGCAGCGGCTTGCCATCGAGCTGGAAGCGCCACCTGGCCGTTTCGCCGGCGCGCAGGTCGGTCGGATTAGTCAGCGCGATCATCTCCAGTCCCACGCCGCTTGGCTTCAAGGCGCCGTCGCTGGTCTTGTTGGCGCTGACAAACGTCTCGAGGCGCTGGTGCGCGTAGGTGGTTTTCAGTTCGGGCGCATCGGCCGGCACTTCCCTGGCGAAGGCTTCTTCGCTGCCACGGAAACGCTTGGTCTCGCCAGCCTTGTCCTTGTAGCTGGCCATCACGTTGCGGCTGACGATGCTGATCTTGTAGGTGCCGTTCTTGGCCATCTTCAGGTCGAAGGTGCTGCGCTGCTTGCCCATGTAGCCGGCCGGCGCCGCCGTGACCACGCCATCCGGATCGGTGACGGTGGCCGCGTCGAGCTTGAGGGCGACGTGGTCGACCTCGAACAGGCCTTCCGAAATGGCGCCGTCGATGGTGACCCATGGCTCTTTTGACTCGACCATGGTCGACTGCGGATACAGCCAGCCACGGTGGGCGGAGGCGCTCAGGGAGACGGCGGCCAGGGTCAGCGCGAGCAGGGTCTTTTTCATCATGGTGTTGGTCATTGTCTTCACTTAAGGGGTGATCTGGAGGGAAACCGCGCCAAGTTCTTCCTTGCCGCGCGCGCTGAAGGTTTGCTTGCCCTTGAGCGGCAAGGTGAAGGGAACGCGCACCAGTTCGCGCCCGCCCGATTCGCGCGCCGCTTCGATCACCAGCTTGTAGTCGCCGGCCGGCAGCTTGTCGATGCCGGTGCGGGCCGGGCCGAAGCTGATGGTCTGCTCGCCGGCCGAGCGCGTGGCGCCGCTCACGCCGTCCATCGGCAATTCCACATCGCGCCCGGCCTTGCGCCACCAGGTGCGCAGGTCCTTGACCCACTTGGTGCCGGCGTTGTCTTTCTTCTTGACGTCGTACAGCACCGACAGGTTGGCCGCCACGCTCTGGTCGGCGCGCTCGAGCCACATGGCCACGTACGGGCGGTGGTATTCGGCCACGTTCAGTTGCGGAATCTCGAACTTGACGGCGAGATCGGCGCCGACGGCCCAGCCGCTCAGCATGGGAAGGGTAAGGGCAAGCGTGTGCTGTAGTTTCATGGGTGGCAGGCGTAGTGGGTAGTTGGTAAGTGGATTAGTGGGTAAACAAAAGGGCCAGCAAGAGCGGCAGCAGGATGCCGGCGCCGATCACCGGCCAGGTGGACGGGCGGTTGGCGGCGTGCAGTTTCATGATCAAAAAACCGGTCAGCGAAAACACCACGCAGGCCAGCGCGAACATATCGATGAACCAGCCCCATACCGGACCGGCGTTGCGGCCCTTGTGCAGGTCGTTGAGCCAGGAAACCATGCCGCGATCGGTTTTTTCGAATTCGGCGGCGCCATCGACGGCGATGCGCAGCCAGGCGTCGCCGCCCGGTCGCGGCAGGGCCACATACGCGTCTTCCCCGGTCCATTCGGCGTCGTTGGCGCCGAGGTCCAGGCCGAACTCGCGCTCGGCCCAGCCGGCCACGCGCGGGGGCAGGGGGGCGCGGGCGTCGGCGTGCCGGCTGGCCGCCTGCTCCAGGTCGCGCCGCAGCGGCGCCGGCAGGGTCGCCTTGCGCTTGCTGACGGCCGGCCTGGCTTCGATCTGGGTGGCGTGGTTGAGCGTGATGCCGGTGAGGCTGAATAACAGCATGCCCATCAGGCACAAGGCCGAGCTGATCCAGTGCCAGCGGTGCAGGTTCTTGAGCCAGGCGGCGCGGCTGGCGCTGGGGAGCGTGGCGGGGGTGGACATCGGGTGCTTCCGTCAACTAAACGCAAATGATAACTATTATCATTTGCGCGGTCAATGGCTTCAATAGACATTTACAATACGCAACAATCACTTGTTTTCAATCATATCGGACCGATATGGGCCCTGAGCTAGCGCAAGAAATCGCGCGCTTAACGCGCGATAAACTTGTGCAATGTCACAAATTCGCGACATTGCGGGGATTTTGTTATCGTCCAAGACAAAAAGATGATCGGCAACTTTTTTCGCAAGGTGGAATGTTAGGCTACAATACGCGTGCTATTCTTCCGACGTCGTAAGAATGCTGCGAGCTTTACAAGTCCTTCCCCACAACTTGATGTGCGATCCGCTAACCGGTCAGGCCGTGTCGCGGAAGGTTAGATTAACCCGCCAAACTCGCGAAGCGCGAAGAAAGGTGAGCAAGATGATGCAAGACCAAACCGCGAACTCCTATTTGTTCGGTGGTAACGCGCCGTACGTTGAAGAGCTGTACGAGGCTTATCTCGACAACCCAGGCTCGGTGCCGGACAACTGGCGTGCCTATTTCGACTCCATGCAGAACGTCCCTGCGGTCGACGGCTCCAACAAACCCGACGTAGCCCACGCTTCCGTCATCGCCTCGTTCGCCGAGCGCGCCAAGGCAGGCCCGATCCGTGTCGTGACCGCGTCCACCGACGCAGAAATGGGGCGCAAGCGGGTCGCCGTCACCCAGTTGATCGCCGCTTACCGCTATCTCGGCTCGCAGTGGGCCAACCTGGACCCGCTGCAGCGCCAGGAACGCCCGATGATTCCCGAACTCGAGCCAAGCTTCTACGGTTTCACCGATGCCGACATGGACATCGTCTTCAACATCAGCAATACCTACTTCGGCCCTGAAACCGCATCCCTGCGCGACCTGCTGAACTTCCTGCGCGATACCTACTGCCGTTCGATCGGCGCCGAATTCATGTACATCGGCGATCCGGCGGAAAAACGCTGGCTGCAGGAGAAACTCGAAGCGATCCGCTCGACCCCGAACTTCACGGCCGAGAAAAAAGCCCACATCCTCGAGCGCCTCACCGCCGCCGAAGGCCTGGAACGCTACCTGCACACCAAGTACGTCGGCGCCAAGCGCTTCTCGCTGGAAGGCTCCGAGTCCTTCATCGCCTCGATCGACGAAACCATCCAGCGCGCCGGTGAAAAAGGCGTGCAGGAGATCGTCATCGGCATGGCCCACCGCGGCCGCCTGAACGTCCTGGTCAACACCCTGGGCAAGTCGCCGCAGGAACTGTTCGAAGAATTCGAAGGCAAGCACGGCGACGACCTGCCGTCGGGCGACGTCAAGTACCACCAGGGCTTTTCGAGCGACATCTCGACCGCCGGCGGTCCGGTCCACCTGTCGTTGGCGTTTAACCCGTCGCACCTCGAGATCGTCAACCCGGTCGTCGAAGGTTCGGTCAAGGCGCGCATGGAGCGTCGCGGCGACAAGGATGGCGCGCAAGTGCTGCCGATCCTGGTCCACGGCGACGCCGCCTTCGCTGGCCAGGGCGTGGTCATGGAAACGCTGAACCTTGCGCAAACCCGCGGCTACGGCACGGGCGGCACGGTACACATCGTGATCAACAACCAGATCGGTTTCACCACGTCCGACCCGCGCGATGCGCGTTCGACCCTGTACTGCTCGGACGTGGTCAAGATGATCGAAGCGCCGGTCCTGCACGTGAACGGCGACGACCCTGAAGCGGTCGTGCTGGCGACGCAAATCGCGCTCGACTACCGCGTCCAGTTCAAGAAAGACGTCGTTGTCGACATCATCTGCTACCGTAAACTCGGTCACAACGAACAAGATACCCCGGCGCTGACCCAGCCGCTGATGTACAAGAAAATCGGCCAGCATCCGGGCACCCGCAAGCTGTACGCCGACAAGCTGATCGCCCAGGGCACCCTGGCGGCCGACGGCGGCGACAAAATGGTGTCCGCTTACCGCGACGCCATGGACGCCGGCAAGCACACGATCGATCCGGTCATCTCGAACTTCAAGAACAAGTACGCGGTCGACTGGCTGCCGTTCCTGAACCGCAAATGGACCGACAGCGCCGACACCGCCGTGCCGATGACGGAACTCAAACGCCTGGCGACCCGCATCACCACCTTGCCAGAAAATTTCAAGGTCCACTCGCTGGTCGAGAAAGTGCTGGCCGACCGCGCCTCCATGGGCCGTGGTGAACTGAACCTGGACTGGGGCATGGGCGAGCATCTCGCGTACGCTTCGCTGGTTTCGTCCGGCTACGCCATCCGCCTGTCGGGCCAGGATGCCGGGCGCGGTACCTTTACCCACCGTCACGCCGTGCTGCACGACCAGAACCGCGAGCGTTGGGATGCAGGCACCTATGTCCCACTGTGCAATGTGTCGGAAGGCCAGGCGCCGTTCGTGGTCATCGATTCGGTGCTGTCGGAAGAAGCCGTGCTTGCGTTCGAATACGGTTACTCGACCGCCGAACCGAATACCCTGACCATCTGGGAAGCCCAGTTCGGCGACTTCGCCAACGGCGCCCAGGTCGTGATCGACCAGTTTATCGCGTCGGGCGAAGTCAAATGGGGCCGCGCGTCGGGCCTCGTGATGATGCTGCCGCACGGTTACGAAGGCCAGGGGCCGGAGCACTCGTCGGCGCGTCCTGAACGCTTCCTGCAGCTGTGCGCGGACAACAATATGCAAGTCGTGCAGCCAACCACCGGCTCGCAGATTTTCCACCTGCTGCGTCGCCAGATGGTGCGCCAGTTCCGCAAACCGCTGGTCATCCTGACGCCGAAGTCGCTGTTGCGTAACAAGGATGCCAGCTCGCCGCTGACCGAACTGGCCAAGGGCGTCTTCCACACCGTGATCGGTGAAGTCGACGAGAAAATCGATGCCAAGAAGGTCAAGCGCGTGATCGCCTGCTCGGGCAAGGTCTACTACGACCTGGTCAACAGCCGCAAAACGCGCAACCAGCTCGATACCGCCATCATCCGTGTCGAACAGCTGTATCCGTTCCCGCACAAGTCGTTCGCGGCTGAACTCAAAAAGTTCCCGAACGCGACCGAAGTGGTGTGGACCCAGGATGAGCCGCAGAATCAGGGACCGTGGTTCCAGATCCAGCACAACATCTTCGAGAGCCTCGAATCGGGCCAGCGCCTTGCGTACGCAGGCCGTCCGGCTTCGGCATCGCCTGCCGTCGGTTATGGCGACAAGCACAATGCGCAGCAGAAGGAATTGCTGGAAACGGCCTTCTCGAAGCTCAAGGGTTTCATCCTGACCAAATAATCACCACGCCCCGCCGCTGCGATCACCCTTCGGCGGGGCGCTGCTAAAAACAATACACGGAGTTTTACATGGCACAAATTGAAGTCAAAGTCCCAGTCCTGTCGGAATCGGTAGCGGAAGCGACCCTGCTGTCGTGGCACAAAAAAGTCGGCGAGCCAGTCGCGCGCGACGAAAACATGATCGATATCGAGACCGACAAGGTCGTCCTCGAACTGCCTGCGCCGAACGCCGGCATCATCACCCAGATCCTCAAGGCCGACGGTGCGACCGTCGTCGCCGGCGAAGTCATCGCCATCATCGACACCGAAGCCTCCGCACAAGTGAGCCCGCTGCAAATCTCGAGCGCACCGGTGCAAGTTGCCCAAGCCGCCGCCGATCCGGTGGCCGCCGCGATCAGCGCGATCGCCTCGAAATCGAATGTCGCCATGCCGGCCGCCGCCAAGCTGCTGGCCGATAACAAGCTGACCACTTCCGACGTTGCCGGCAGCGGTCGCGATGGCCGTGTGACCAAGGGCGACGTCCTCGGTGCGCTCGGTTCCGCAAGCTCCGGTGGCGTCAAGCCAGCGGCGCCAGCCCCGCTGGCCGCGCCAGCCGCGCCGGCCAAGGCCCCGCTGCAGCAGATCGCAGCGCCTGCCGCCGCCAACCTGGGCGAGCGCCCGGAAGAGCGCGTGCCGATGAGCCGCCTGCGCGCCCGTATCGCCGAGCGCCTGGTCATGTCGCAGTCGACCAATGCCATCCTGACCACGTTCAACGAAGTGAACATGCAGCCGGTGATCGACCTGCGCAACAAGTACAAGGACAAGTTCGAGAAAGAGCACGGCGTCAAGCTGGGCTTCATGTCCTTTTTTGTGAAGGCCGCTGTCGCCGCGCTGAAAAAGTACCCGATCATCAATGCGTCGGTCGACGGTAACGACATCGTCTACCACGGCTACTTCGACATCGGCATCGCGGTCGGTTCGCCGCGCGGCCTGGTGGTGCCGATCCTGCGCAACGCCGACCAGATGTCGATCGCCGAAATCGAAAAGAAAATCGGTGAATTCGGCCAGAAAGCCAAGGAAGGCAAGCTGACCCTGGACGACCTGACCGGCGGTACCTTCTCGATCTCGAACGGCGGCACCTTCGGTTCGATGCTGTCGACCCCGATCATCAACCCGCCGCAGTCGGCCATCCTGGGCGTCCACGCGACCAAGGACCGCGCCGTCGTCGAAAACGGCCTCGTTGTGGTGCGTCCGATGAACTACCTGGCGATGTCGTACGATCACCGCATCATCGACGGCCGCGAAGCTGTCCTGGGCCTGGTCACGATGAAGGAAACGCTGGAAGATCCGGCGCGTTTGCTGCTGGACCTGTAAGCACGAAGCGTGCGCTCGCTTGCAGCGCGTGCTTCGCCCTTGTTTTGGATGGGTGGATAATTGAATATCTCCGACGAAATCAAGCGTTTGCACGAACTGCATCAAGCCGGCGCGCTCTCCGACGCCGAATTTTCACAGGCCAAGGCACGCCTGCTGGCCGAGCAAGAGCGGGCCAGCCTTGGTCCCGGTCCCGGTCCCGGCAACGGCGACCTCGCCAGCGAGTTCTCGCGCCTGCGCCGCACCCGCGGCGACCGCTGGATCTCGGGCGTGTGCGGCGGCCTGGCCAGGGTATCGGGCATGGATGCCTGGGTATGGCGGCTGGTGTTTACGGTCTTTACCCTGTACTTCCTGCTTGGCCTGCTGATCTACCTGCTGATGTGGGTATTCGTACCAGAAGAATAAATCAAGGGAATCAATAATGAGTGACGCAAAACAATTCGACGTGCTTGTCATCGGCGCCGGTCCTGGCGGCTACATCGCCGCCATCCGTGCCGCGCAACTGGGTTTCAAGGTGGCCTGTATCGATGAATGGTCCAACGCCAAGGGCGCTCCGGCGCCGGGCGGCACGTGTACCAACGTCGGCTGCATTCCATCGAAGGCGCTGCTGCAATCGTCCGAGCACTTCGAGCACGCCGGCCATGCTTTCGCCGAGCACGGCATCGACGTCGCCGGCCTGTCGCTGAACCTGCCGCAAATGTTGAAGCGCAAGGACACCGTCGTCAAACAAAACAACGACGGCATCCTGTTCCTGTTCAAGAAAAACAAGATCGCCTTCTTCCACGGGCGCGGTGCGTTCTCCGGCGCCGCTGAAGGTGGCTACCAGGTCAGCGTCACCGGCGCCAACGCCGACACGCTCGCGGCCAAGCATGTCATCATCGCCACGGGGTCGAACGCGCGTGAACTGCCGGGCGCACCGTTCGATGAAAAACTGATCCTGTCGAACACCGGCGCACTGACCATCGACGCCGTGCCGGCCACCCTCGGCGTGATCGGCGCCGGCGTGATCGGCCTGGAAATGGGCAGCGTATGGCGCCGCCTGGGCGCCAAGGTCACGGTGCTGGAAGGCTTGCCTACGTTCCTCGGCGCGGTCGACGAGCAGATCGCCAAGGAAGCGCACAAGCTGTTTACCAAGCAGGGCCTGGCGATCAACCTGGGCGTCAAGATCGGCAAAGTCACCGCCGGCGCCAACAACGTCACCGTGGACTATGCCAACGCCGCCGGCGAAGCGCAGAGCGCCGTGTTCGACAAGCTGATCATCTCGATCGGGCGCGTGCCGAACACCATCGGCCTGGGCGCGGACAGCGTCGGCCTGAAGTTGGATGAACGCGGCTTCATCGCCGTGGACGACGACTGCAAGACCAACCTGCCGAACGTGTGGGCGGTGGGCGACGTGGTGCGCGGCCCGATGCTGGCCCACAAAGCCGAAGAAGAAGGCGTTGCCGTGGCCGAGCGTATCGCCGGCCAGCATGGCCACACCAACTTCAACACGATTCCGTGGGTGATCTACACCTCGCCGGAAATCGCGTGGGTTGGCCAGACCGAGCAGCAGCTCAAAGCGGCCGGCGTGGCCTACAAGGCGGGCACCTTCCCGTTCATGGCCAACGGCCGTGCGCGCGCGCTGGGCGACACCTCGGGCATGGTCAAGTTTTTGGCCGATGCCAGCACCGATGAAATCCTCGGCGTGCATATCGTCGGCCCGATGGCGTCCGAACTGATTTCGGAAGCGGTCGTCGCGATGGAATTCCGCGCATCGGCGGAAGACATTGCCCGCATCTGCCACGCCCATCCATCGCTGTCCGAAGCGACCAAGGAAGCCGCGCTCGCCGTCGACAAGCGTACCTTGAACTTCTAAATAAGTACCCCGCCGGGCGCGCCGAAGCATTGCATCGGCGCGCCCGGCATTCTGTATTGCCTCCCCAAATGAATGTCCAAGAGTTCTACCAGCACGCCTTATCCCAACGCGGCTTTACCTCGGACGAGGCGCAGCAACGCGCGGTCGACCGCCTGCAGCGCGCCTACGAGGAGTGGGTCGAATTCCGCTCGCAGCGCTCGTCCACCTTCAAGCGCCTGATCAACCGCCCGGACGTGCCGCGCGGGGTCTACCTGTGGGGGGGAGTAGGGCGCGGCAAGTCGTTTTTGATGGACAGTTTTTACTCGGTGGTGCCGGTGGTGCGCAAGACGCGCCTGCACTTCCATGAATTCATGCGCGGCGTACACCGCGAGCTCGATGAGCTCAAGGGCGTGGCCGATCCGCTCGACGACGTCGCGCGCCGCATCGCCAAAAAATACCGCCTGATCTGCTTCGACGAATTCCATGTCTCGGATATCGCCGACGCCATGATTTTGTATAATTTGCTGACCGCCTTGTTCAACAACGGCGTGTCCTTCATCATGACGTCGAACTACGATCCCGACCTGCTGTATCCGGACGGCCTGCATCGCGACCGCATGTTGCCGACCATCGCCCTGCTCAAGGATAAACTCGACGTCATGAACGTGGACGCCGGCATCGACTACCGCAAGCGCGCGCTCGAGCAGGTCGAGAGCTACTACACGCCTTTGAACGCCGCCTCCGACGCCGCCCTGCGCACGGCCTATGCGCGCATCGCCGAGACGGCCGACGAAGACCCGCGCATCCGCATCGAAGAGCGCGAAATCCGCGCCCTGCGCCACGCCGGCGGCATCATCTGGTTCGATTTTGCGACCCTGTGCGGCGGACCGCGCTCGCAGAACGATTATCTCGAAATCGCCAGCCGCTTCCACACCGTGGTGCTGTCGGGGATTCCGGCCATGTCGGCGGCGCAGTCGTCCGAGGCGCGCCGGTTTACGTGGCTGATCGATGTCTTCTATGACCACAAGGTTAAACTGCTGATGTCGGCCGCCGTGCCGCCGGAAGAGCTGTACACGCAAGGGACGCTGTCGAACGAGTTTCATCGCACCGTCTCGCGTATTATTGAAATGCAGTCGCGCGAATACATGGATGCGGAGCGCCGCGGCGCGGCCGACCCGCTTTCCTGACCCATTTCCTGACCCTTCGCCGACCCGCCCACAGGACACTGAACATGAACAACCGCCTAGCTTTTCCCATGATCCGGCTTGCCGCGCTGGCGCTGGCCGCCGGCCTGGCCGCCTGCACGCCCGGCCTGCAGCCGACCAGCATGGCGCCCGAGGTGCCGCTGACCACGACCCTGGAACAGGCCGCGCTCAAGCTCGACCAGGTGCGCGCGCAGCGCGCCGCCACCGAGGCGCGTTACGCCAACAGCGAAGTGACTTGCTACGACAAGTTTTTCGTCAACGACTGCCTCGATGAGGCGCGCGAATACCGGCGCGTGACCCTGGCCTACCTGAACGCGGTGGAAGACGAAGCCAAGCATTTCCAGCGCAAGGCCTCGGCCGACGCGCGCGACGCGGCGGTGGCCGAATCGGTGCGCGTGGCGGAAGCGGAAGAAGCGCGCCTGGCGGCCAATCCGGCCCCGGCGCCGGTGGCGCAGGCGCCGAAGGTGAAGGGGCTGTCGACGAAGCCGACCCTGGAAGCGCGCCAGGCGGCGCAGGCGGCCAAGCTGGCGCGCATCGCCGCGCAAGAAAAAGCAGCCGTGCCGGAACGCGCGGCCAACGCCGAAGCGTTCGAGCAAAAGCGCGTCGATTCGGAGAAGCGCCAGCGCAAGGTCGAAGAGAAGAAGGCGGCCAGCGCCCGGAAGGCGGAGAAGGCGGCGAAAGACGCCGAGGCCGCTGCCAGGCCGAAGGACGTGAAGATCTCCAAATAGCTTGATAGCTATTGTTCCAAAACTAACTTCAGCCCCGTCGTTCCCGCGCAGGCGGGAACCCAAGTTTGCCTAGCCGTCGACTGCGCCAAACACTTGGGTTCCCGCCTTCGCGGGAACGACGGGGTAGTGGCCGGGAACGACGGGGTAGTGGCCGGGAACGACGGGGTAGTGGCCGGGAACGACGGGGTAGTGGCCGGGAACGACGGGGTAGTGGCCGCGAACGACGGGTCAGAGGACGTAAGGGGTATGGCGCGGCACGCAGCTTACACCGCCCGGCGCATCCGTTCCACCGTGTAGTTCGGCACTTCCTTGGGCGGCTTGACCAGCTTCACAATGGCCATGGTGCAGTTGCCGCCCTTGCCCTGGGCGCGCTCCACCGCCTTGTTGATCAGCAGTTCCGAGGCCTGGCGTGGCGTGTTCTTGCTGGTCACCGCGCCAAGTTCGGCATCCGTAAAGAAGTGCCACAGCCCGTCCGACGCCAGCAGGAAGGTGTCGCCCGCGGCCAGGTTCTCGTGGTGGCCGACAGCGACGAACGGCTCCTTGCGGCTGTTGCCGAGCACATTGAACAGCAGCTTCGAGTGGCGGTGGTTCTTGGCCGCTTCCAGCGGCAGCTTGTCGGTGCCGACCAGGTGCTCGATGTAGGGCACGTCGCTGGTGCGCACCACGCACTCGGCGCGCACGAAGCGGTACAGGCGCGAATCGCCCACGTGGGCCCACACCGCCGTGCCCTTGGGCGTGATGACCAGTCCCACAAAGGTCGCATGCGGCTCGCTCGTGCTGGTCATGGCGTTGAGCTTGAGCACGGCGTGCGTTTCCAGCACGATGTCGCGCAGCAGCGCCTGCAGGCGCTCGATGCTCGGATCGTCGCCCGGCTTGAACAGGTCAAATTGTTGCTTGGCCGTCAGCAGGGCCTGGTCCGACGCCGACGAACCGCCGGAAACGCCGTCGGCCAGCACCGCCATCATGTAGCCGGGCGCGCGCGCGCCGGTGAACAGGGCGGTGCGGTTGGTCTGTTCCGGCCGGTTGCCAATGTGTTGCGCGGTACCGGCTTCAATCTTGTATACGTTCATATGCTTGGGGTAATGTCCTGGCTGCGTTACCATACGGCTCTGGTGGCTGCCGTATTCTATCTTGTTGGCTGCAACGACGCCGTAGATTAAACTATGCACCGAGTATGCTGTTTGTTGCAAGCAGTGACTATTTTCTGCGCGACAAAAATTGTTTCAGATTGTATGCGTTTTTCGTCCGCAGTTGATGAAATTTTTGAAATGAACTTGTCTGGAATGCCACACATGAACGATGACCAAACTATCCAGCGCCGCCTGATCGAACTCGATGTGGAACATCGCGACCTGGATGCGGTCATAGACATGTTGACCCTGGACGGTCACCACGACCAGTTGCAGCTGCGCCGCCTCAAAAAGCGCAAATTGCAACTGAAAGACCATATTACCCTGTTGAAAATGCAATTAGTGCCCGATGTTCCGGCCTGATCCGTCTTCGCTTCTCTGAAATGCCACTTTGACCGACCCTCAACATGTAGCTGCGGTGCCTCCTGGCGCCGACGGCGAACCCTCCGTGCCGGCCCTGCCGGAAGGCATACACGATGCCGAAGTCGACCGCCTGTTCAGCGCGGGCGGCCCGCTTGCGCCGTCCGTGGGCAGCTTCAGCCCGCGCCGCTCGCAGACCGAGATGGCCAAGTCGATCGCCCAGGCCATCGCCGACCAGAGCACCCTGATCGCCGAGGCCGGCACCGGCACCGGCAAGACCTTCGCCTACCTGGTGCCGGCGCTGCTGTGGGGCGGCAAGACCATCATCTCGACCGGCACCAAGAACTTGCAGGACCAGTTGTTCTTGCGCGACATTCCGACCGTGCGCGCCGCCCTCAAGGCGCCGGTCTCGGTGGCCTTGCTCAAGGGCCGCTCGAACTACGTCTGCCACTACCACCTGGAACGCACCCTGCAGAACGGGCGCATGACCTCGCGCGACGATGTCGGCAACCTGCGCGAAATTTCGCGCTTCATCAAGATGAGCAGTTCGGGCGACAAGGCCGAACTGGCCAAGGTGCCCGAAAACGCGCAGATCTGGAACCTGGTCACCTCGACCCGCGACACCTGCATGGGCGCCGAGTGCCAGTACTACCAGGATTGCTTCGTGATGAAGGCGCGCCGCGAAGCCCAGCAGGCCGATGTGGTGGTGGTCAACCATCACCTGTTCTTCGCCGACGTGGCCTTGAAAGACACCGGCGTGGCCGAACTGCTGCCGTCGGCTAACACCATCATTTTCGACGAAGCGCACCAGTTGCCCGACACGGCCACCCTGTTCTTCGGCCAGACGGTGTCGACCTCGCAAATACTCGAACTGTGCCGCGACGTGCTGGCCGAGGGCCTGGCGCACGCGCGCGGCGGACCGGACTGGGCCAAGGTGGTGATGGTGCTCGAAAAGGCCGCGCGCGACCTGCGCCTGACCTTCCCGCAAGACATCATGCGCCTGTCGCTGGCGCAGATCATGCCGTCGTCCGAGTTCTTTCCTGCGCTGAACACGCTCAAGGAAAAACTGGCCGAGATGATCGACGTGCTCGAAGACCAGGCCGCGCGCGCCGAGACCATCGAGCAGGTGCGGGTGCGTGCGGTCGAGCTGGCCGCCTCGCTGGACGGCTGGAAGCAGGATGGCATCCGGCGCGACGCGCCGGCCAGCAAATTGGTCGAAGGCGACCAGGCGGTGCTGTGGGTCGAGGCGTTTTCGTCGTCCCTGCAACTGCACAAGACGCCGCTGTCGATCGCGCCGATCTTCAACAACCAGCGCGAAGGCACGCCGCGCAGCTGGATCTTTACCTCGGCCACGCTGGCGGTCAAGAACGACTTCAAGCATTTCTCGAACCAGATGGGCTTGACGGGCGAGCCGGCCAAGACCTGGCCGAGCCCGTTCAACTATGAACAGCAGGGCTTGCTGTACGTGCCGAACGGCTTGCCGGAACCGAATTCCTTCGGCTACACCGACGCCGTGATCGATAGCGCGTTGCCGGTGATCGAAGCGGCCGGCGGGCGCACCTTTTTCTTGTGTACCACGATCCGCGCGGTCAAGCAGGTGTCCGAACGCTTGCGCGACGAGTTCGCCAAGCGCGGGCTCGACTTTCCATTGTTCGTCCAGGGCGAGCGCGGCCGCACCGAATTGCTCGACTCGTTCCGCAATGCCGGCAACGGCGTGCTGGTCGGCTCCCAGAGTTTCTGGGAGGGCGTGGACGTGCGCGGCGATGCGCTCTCGCTGGTCATCATCGACAAGCTGCCCTTCGCCCCGCCCGACGATCCGGTGCTGGCCGCGCGCATCGACGTGATGGAAAAGCAGGGCTTGAACGGCTTCATGCACCACACCTTGCCCGAGGCGATCATCAACCTCAAGCAGGGGGCAGGGCGCCTGATCCGCGACGAGACCGACCGCGGCGTGCTGATGATCTGCGATCCGCGCCTGATTTCCAAGTCGTACGGCAAGCGCGTGTGGCAGAGCCTGCCGTCGTTCAAGCGCACCCGCCTGCAAGAAGACGTGATCGCCTTTTTCAAACCACCTCAAGAACCCCAGGACTAAGCCATGACTGTGCTGCGCTCGCTGTTACTTTCCGCCTTGCTGAGTACGACCGCGGCCGCCGGCGCCGTCGGCCAGGCCGTTGCCAGCGGCCCCGCCCCGGTCCCCGCGCCGCCGCCGCTGGCGGCCGAAGCGGGGGCGAGCGCGAATCCGGCCAACAATCCGGCCGCGCAACTGGCGCGGCTGGCAGAGCGCTATTACGAAGAGCAGGCGCGCTATGAACCGATCAACGCCACTTTTTCGGGCGACAACCGTTTCGACGACCTGCTGCCGATGACCATCGTGCCGTCGGTGCGGGCGCGCCAGTTCGCCATGCTGCACGAGGTGCGCGACGAGCTGGCACGGATCGACCGCAGCAAGCTCGCGCCGGAAGGCCTGACCACCTACGACATCCTCGGTTTCGAAGTCAACAACCTGCTGCGCTTCGAGCCGCTCAAGGATTACCTGCTGCCGATGAACCACATGGACAGCCTGCCGGTGCTGCTGGCCAATTTTGGCGCCGGCGACGGTTCGCAGCCGCTGGCCACCGTGGCCCATTACCAGGCTTACCTGAAACGCATCACGGCGCTGCCGCAGTGGACCGACGCGGCGATCGCCAATATGCGCAGCGGCATCAAGCAGGGCGTGGTGCTGCCGAAGGCGCTGGTGCAGTCGCTGCTGCCGCAGATCAAGGCGCTGGCCGCCGCGACGGTCGAGACCAGCGCCTTCTCGGCGCCGGCGCGCGCGCTGCCGGCCAGCTTTTCCAAGGGCGAGAAGGCGCGCATGACGGGCGCCTACCGCGAAACGGTGCGGGTGCAGGTGCTGCCGTCGCTGCGCAAGCTGGCCGGTTTCCTGGAAACCGACTACCTGCCGGCCGCGCGCGCGAGCGCCGGCTGGGGCAGCCTGCCCGACGGCGGCAACTGGTATCGCACGTGGGTGGCCTCGCAAACGACCAGTACGCTCGCGCCGGAAGAAATCCACCGTATCGGCCTGGCCGAGATGGCGCGCATCAATGCCGAATTCACCAGGCTGGCGCCGAAGCTCGGCTACACCGGCGCGCCGGCCGGCTTGCCGCGCTGGCTGGCGCAGCAAGCGAAGTATCGTCCGTTCAAGACCGAGGAAGAGGTGCTGCAAGCGTACCGGGCGCTCAACGCGCGCATCTTGCCGATGCTGCCGCGCCTGTTTGCAAGCTTGCCCAAGGCGCCGCTGGAAATCCGCGCCGAGCCGCCGCTGTCGCGCGATGCCGCCTCCGACCATTACACCGCCGCCGCCGCCGACGGCTCGCGTCCGGGCATCTTCTGGGCCGTGATTCCCGATCCGGCCAAGTACGCCAGCACGCGCATGACCTCGCTGTTCCTGCACGAAGGCCATCCGGGTCACCATTTCCAGTTGTCCAAGCAGCAGGAGCTGCCGATTCCCAAGTTCCGCAAGTTCGGCGGCAACAATGCGTATGTCGAAGGCTGGGCGCTGTACGCCGAATCGCTGGGCAAGGAAATGGGCCTGTATGAGGACCCGAACGCCTACGCCGGCCACCTGATGCTCGACATGATGCGGGCGGCGCGGCTGGTGGTCGATACCGGCTTGCACGCCAAGGGCTGGACGCGCGAGCAGACCATCCGTTTCCTGGTCGACGAGGCCGGCAATACGGAAGACGACGCGCGCAATGCGACCGAGCGCTACATGGCATGGCCGGCCCAGGCGCTCGGCTACAAGGTGGGCGCACTGAAAATCATGGAACTGCGCCAGCGCGCCCAGATGGCGCTGGGAGACAAATTCAGCCTGGCCAAATTCCATGACGCGGTGCTGTCCGACGGCACCTTGCCGCTGGCGCTGCTCGAAACCAAGATGAATGCCTGGATCGCCGAGCAGGCCCGCTGACTGGTGTTTGCAAACGTCAAGAAGTTGCTCAATTCATCGCTCCGGATCGCGTCGATCCGGGCCCGTGCCATCCTGCTCAAGCAAACCCGGGGCGAAAGCGTGGTCGGCCAGTCCGGCATGAGCCGGTCCGTCGGGGTGGCGACGCCTGTTACGCCTGCGGCAGGATCACGACCTTGCCGGTGACCTTGCGCGCGGCCATGTCGTTCAAGGCTTGCGCGCTCTGTTCCAGGGTGTAACGAGCCGAGATGCGCGGGCGGATCTTGCCTTCGGCCAGCCATCCCATCAGTTCGCGCATGGCCGCCAGGTTGGCCTTCGGTTCGCGCTTGGCGAACTCGCCCCAGAATACTCCCATCAGCGAGGCGCCCTTGAGCAAGGTCAGGTTCAGCGCCAGCTTGGGAATCTCGCCATTCGCAAAGCCCACCACCAGGTAGCGTCCGCGCCAGCCGATCGAGCGGAACGCCGGTTCGGCATACACGCCGCCGACCGGGTCGTAGATCACATCCGGGCCCTTGCCATCGGTGGCGGCCTTGATCGCTTCGCGCAAGTCGTCGGTTGCGTAGTTGATGGTGGCGTCGGCCCCGTGCTCGCGGCATACCGCCAGCTTCTCGTCGCTCGAGGCCGCCGCAATCACGCGCGCACCGAGCGCCTTGCCGATGTCGATGGCGGCCAGCCCGACCCCGCCGGCCGCGCCCAGCACCAGCATGGTTTCGCCGGCCTTGAGCGCGGCGCGGTCGACCACCGCGTGGTGCGAGGTGCCGTAGGTGAGGGTGATGGCGGCGGCGGTGTCGAAATCCATGCCGGGCGGCATCGGCATGACGGCCTGGGCCGGCACCACGATCTGCTGGGCAAACGCGCCCTGGGCGGAAAACGCGATCACCCGGTCGCCCACCTTGACGTTGGTGACGCCCTCGCCCAGCGCCGCGACCACGCCCGACAGTTCGCTGCCCGGGGTGAAGGGCAATTCCGGCTTGAACTGGTACTTGCCCTGGATGATCAGCAGGTCGGGGAAATTGACCCCGGCCGCGCGCACCTCGACCAGCACCTGGCCCGCTGCCGCCACCGGGGCGGCCACTTGTTCCACTACCAGGCTGTCGGGCAGCCCCCACGCTTTGCAAACCACGGCTTTCATTGCTGTCTCCGATGAGTGTTGTTAAAAAATAGTACGACCGTATGATTTTTGATTATGCCTCAATTTTCTGCGCGCAGGGCCGGGCGGCCCGGCCATTTGCGCGTGCGCAAGGTCGCGTCCGTCGCGCTTGTTAAAGTCGACAGCGCGAGCGCGCTGGTGGGACCACAGAACAGGGAGGCTGACATGGCAATCCGTTACGGCTGTTTCTTTAGTTACGCCCACGGACGCTATGAGCTGATGAACCGGTTCAAGGCTTCCCTGTCCGATGCCATCCGCTGCTATCTGGAACCCTATTTTGACAATGAAGACGAGTTGTTCATTGACACCGAACAACTTGGTGGTGGCGACGACCTGGACCGCCGCATCGCGCGCGCCCTGTGCGAGAGCGTCACCATGATCCTGATCTACACCCCCAAGTACGAGGCGCATGGCTATACGCGGCGCGAGTTCGCCGCGATGCAGGCCATCGAGGCCGAGCGCAGCCAGTGGTACGCCATGCCCAGCCATCTGATCATTCCGGTGATCATGACCATGCATCCGGTGCGCCTGCCGCCGCAGATCGCGGCATCGAGCTTCTACGTGGATTTTTCGCATTTCACGATGGCCACGGGCGACTTGAAAGCGCATCCGGATTTTCTGCCGGATATCAAAAAGATCGTGGACCGGATTGTCATCCATTATCAGTATCAAAAAAAGTACACGCCCGTCGGCCATGACTGCAACCAATTCGTGCTTCCCGATGTCCCACCCGAGTGGCGCGATCTGCCGGATCTGTCTTTTCCGAAAAAATAAGAGGAGCAACATGGAAATCCAACGCCTTACCCTGCCGCCGCGTACCGGTCCCGGCGACGTGACCACCTTTTACTCCTTCGAGAGCGCCAGCGCGCGCAGCGTGGCCCTGGCGACCATGGCGCTGCTGCTGGCGGGGCGCCAGGGCGCCACCGTGCCGGTGCTGATGATCGATTTCGACACCGAGTCGCCCGGCCTGCACCATTATTTCGAGCGCCGTGGCGAGCGGCCCGGCGTGCTCGAATATTTCCAGGCTTGCCGCGAGCAGTTGCGCGTGCTCGGGCCCGGCCATCCGGCGCGCACCGCGCGCCGGGGCGCCGGCAACGAGCGCGACGGCGTCGACGACGGCCTTGACGATGCCGCGCTGGCGCGCCAGGTGCTCGAGGCGGTCGACTGGGAACCGTTCGTCGAGCGGGTCGATCACAGCCGGCCGCTGTACCTTATGCGCGCCGGCAACTTCGACGACAGCTACGGCGAGCGTGCGGACCAGTTCGACTGGGATGGCTTGTTCCAGCTCTGTCCGGCCCTGTTCCGCTGTTTCGGCGACTTCATGGCGCAGCGCTTCGCCCATGTGCTGGTGGACGCGCGCAGCGGGCGCTCGGCCGCGGTCAGCATCTGCACCACCTTGCTGCCGCGCCGGCTGGTGACGGTGTTCACGCCGACCCAGCGCAGCCTGGACGGCCTGGCCGGCGTGGTCACGCGCGCCATCGAGTACCGCTGCAGCCACGAGCAGGAGCAGCGCCCGCTGCTGGTGTACCCGCTGCCGGCCGCGATCGACAGCGCCGACAGCGCGCGCCGCCTGCTGTGGCGGCGCGGCGATCCGCACAAGGCGGTGGCCGGCTACCAGAGCACGATCGAACAGTTGCTGCGCCAGTGCTACGGGGTGTCGCGGGTCTCGCTCGACAGCTATTTCGACGAAGTCCAGCTGCCCCAGCTGCACCCGATGGCCGGCGCCGAGCACCTGGCCCACGGCGGCGAACGCGACGCCGACCGCTTTTCGCTCACGCGCACCTTCGACACCTTGCTCGACTGGTTTCTCGGCAACTATTTCCCCTGGCAATCGCTGGTCGAAGTGCGCCTGGCCAGCGCGATCGGCGCGGCGCGCGCGCGGCTCGCCAACGGCGTCAACCTGGCGCTGTCGCTGGCGCTGGCGCGCGACCTGCACCAGCTCGGCGTGTTGTACCGGAGCGCCGGGCGCGCCGCCGAGGCCATCGCCTGCTTCGAAGAGAGCATCGGCCTGCGCCAGCGCCTGCTCGGCGACGAGCACGCCGACACGCGCGCCGGGCGCGCCCAGCTGGCCGTCCTGCTGCGCCACGACGGGCGCCTGGCCGAGGCCCAGTTCCTGCACGAACTGCTGCTCGACGATTGCGCGCGCCTGCTCGGCCCCGACCATCCCGATACGCTCGCGGCGCGCGCCGCGCTGGCCGCCACCGTGGCCCGGCGCGGCGACGCCGGACGGGCGCTGGCGCTGCACGAGCAAGTCATCGAGGCCAGCGAGCGCCTGTACGGCGCGGCCCACCCGCACACCCTCGACTGCCTGGCCGAACAGGCGAGTACCCTGGCCCGCCACGGCGAGTACAGCCGCGCGCGCATGGTCTACGAGCGCGTGCTGGACGGGCGCGAACGCCTGCTCGGCAGCGAACACGACGACACCCTGCGCTGCGCCCAGGAGTTGTCGACCCTGCTGCGCGAGCTGGGCGACCTGGGCAACGCGCGCAAGTTGCAGGAAGGCGTGGTGGCGGCGCGCGAGCGCCATGCCGGCCCCGACCATCCGGCGACGCTGCAGGCACGCGAATTGCTGGCCGAAATCATGGCCGCCCAGAGCGACCTGGCCGGCGTGCGCGTCATGCTCGAACTGCTGGCGCGCAGCCGCGAGCGCAGCCTGGGCGCGGCCCATCCCGACACCCTCAGCAGCCAGTTGCGGCTGGCCTCGACCCTGAGCCAGCAGGGTGACCTCGACGCCGCGCGGCGGCTGCGGCAAAAGCTGGCCGGCGCCGATCCCGACACGGCGCAGGGCAAGGGCGCGCCGGCCGCGGCCTTGTCGCATCCGGGGCAGGGCGCCCGCCCCGGCGCGGCGCGCCTGGACGGCGGCGCGCGCCCGACCAGCATCCTCGACGCGCCGCCCGACAGCGGCGGCGCCGACACCCTCAGCCACAAGCTGGCGCAGCTGCAGGAACTGATCGAGACGGGCAGCGAGCGCGAGGCGCGCGCGCTGGCCGACAGCCTGCGCAAACCGGTGCTGCGCCGTAACGTGCCGCCGCCGCTGCGCAGGCGCGGCATGGCCCTGATCCGCCAGGTCTATTTGCGCCACAACGACAAGGATGCCTTGCTCGCCTTCGCCCAGGACGAGGTGTCGTTTTTGCAGGAAGCGCTCAACGACGCCGTCGGTGGGCGCCCGGTGAGCACGCAGTAGATGTTTCTGGCGCGCACTGCGCATAAAATGTTGGTGCGGGGCCAGCGTGAGGCTCATTGCTTCAGGTAAAATCTGGGGATGAGAATTCTTATCAGCAATGACGACGGCTACCTCGCCCCCGGGATCGAAGCGCTGGCCAACGCGCTCGCGTCGGTGGCCGAGATTGTCGTCGTGGCGCCCGACAGCAACCGTTCAGGCGCCTCCAATTCGCTGTCGCTGGACCGTCCGCTGTCGGTGCAGAAGGCCGCCAACGGCTTTTACTTCGTCAACGGCACGCCGACCGATTGCGTCCACGTGGCCCTGACCGGCATGCTCGACTACCGGCCCGACCTGGTCGTCTCCGGCATCAACAATGGCCAGAACATGGGCGACGACACCTTGTATTCGGGCACCGTGGCGGCGGCCACCGAAGGATATCTGTTCGGCATTCCGGCGATCGCCTTTTCGCAGGTGGCGCACGGCTGGGAGCACATCGATGCGGCGGCCCGGCTGGCGCGCGACATCGTGTTGCGCCGCTTCGACGAGCTGCCCACGCCCTACCTGCTCAATGTGAACATCCCCAACCTGCCGTACGAAGCGCTGGGTACGGTGCGCGCCACGCGGCTGGGCAAGCGGCACCAGGCCGAACCGGTGATCCGCGCGCGCGACCCGCGCGGACGCGAGATTTTCTGGATCGGCCCGCCGGGCGCCACGCGCGACGCCGGCGAGGGCACCGATTTCCATGCCACTGCGCAAGGCGAGGTCTCGGTCACCCCGCTCCAGGTCGACCTGACCCACCGCGACCAGCTGGCGCTGCTGTCGCGCGTACTGGCATGAGCGACAAACCCGACAAACGCAGCACGTTTCCGCTGCCGCTGTCGTCGGTGACCGGGGACAAGCGCGCCAGCCCGGCGTTTTCCCCCATCAAAGTGGCAACCCCGCAAACGGCCACCCGGAATGCCGCCGGCAGCGGCGCGCAGGGCGGCCAGGGCGGCGCCCACAATTACGTGGCGCGCGTCTGCGCCGCGCCGTCCAAGGCGCACAGCGAGGCCTACCAGCGCGCCTTGCCGCTGCCGGTGATCGCGCCGCGCCCCGACACCGGCGTGTCGGACGCGATCCGGCGCGCCATGGTGGCGCGCGTGGCTAAGCAGGGCGTGCAGGACGGAGTGGTGCTCAAAGCGCTGGAAAGCGTGCAGCGCCACCGCTTCATCGAACCGGCGCTGTCGGCCCAGGCGTATGTCGACGCCTCGCTGCCGATCGGCCACCACCAGACCATTTCGCGCCCCTACATCGTGGCGCGCATGCTCGAAGTGCTGCGCAACGGCAAGCCGTTGAGCCGCGTGCTCGAGATCGGCACCGGCTGCGGCTACCAGGCGGCGGTGCTCTCGCACATCGCCAAGGATGTGTTTTCGGTCGAACGGATTCGTCAATTGCACGAGCTGGCCAAGACCAATCTGCGCCACCTGCGCATCGTGAATCTGCGCTTGCACTACGGAGATGGTATGCTAGGCTTGCCCCAGGCCGCCCCGTTCGACGGTATCATTCTGGCTGCGGCCGGTCTGGAGGTGCCGCAGGCACTGCTGGAGCAGCTCAGCGTGGGTGGTCGCCTGGTCGCCCCGGTGGGCGCGCAGGTCCAGCACTTGCAGCTGATCACCCGCACCGGCAAGGCCGAATGGATGAGCGAAACCCTGGAAGGCTGCCACTTCGTGCCGCTGCGCCCGGGCACCGTTTAGCGTTCGCCTGCGTTCGGCTGGTTCGCCCGCCTGCGCCCCGTGGCGCGCGCCTCCGCTTACAGAACACGACACACATAACATGAGAATGAAATACACAAGCCATCTTCCCCTGCTGCTCCTGACCCTGGGCTTGCTCAGCGCCTGTAACACCGCTCCCCGCCGCCCCGCACCCGTGATCGACCGCCTGCCGGCCGCCGACAACCGCGCGCCGCGCCCGGCCGACGAACCGAAGGATGAACGCGGCATGTACACGGTGCGCAAGGGCGACACCCTGATCCGCATCGCGCTCGACCATGGCCAGAATTACCGCGACATCGTCGAATGGAACAAACTGTCGAACCCGAACGACATCAAGGTCGACCAGGTGCTGCGTGTGCTGCCTCCCGATAGCAAAAGCGACAGTAGCGGCGTGGTCACCAGCAGGATCGACATGCCGCCGCCATCCGAACCGGCCAAGCCGCCGGCGCCGGTGGTGGTCAAGAAGAGCACCCCGCGCGCCGACAAGCGTCCCTACAGCGACAGCGTGCTGGCCGAGTTGCAAAAAGGCGAGGGCGGGACCCCGGCCAGGGCCGAGCCGAAGCCGCCCGAGAAACCCGATCTCCATCCGCCGGCCAGTGCCGTGGTGGCGCCGCCGGCCACCGTCAGCAACCCGATGGCTGCCTCGGACGAGGAAAAACTGAGCTGGATGTGGCCGTCGGACGGCAGGATCGTCGCCACCTTCGACGAAGGCAAGAACAAGGGCATCGATATCGCCGGCAAGGCGGGCCAGCAGGTGATGGCGGCCGGCGCCGGAAAAGTCATGTATGCCGGCAGCGGCATCCGCGGTTATGGTAATCTGGTGATTGTGAAGCACAGCAACAGCCTGCTGTCCGCCTACGCCCACAACCGCAGCATCCTGGTCAAGGAAGGGCAAAGCGTCAGGAAAGGCGAAATGATCGCCGAAATGGGCGATTCGGATGCCGATTCGGTCAAGCTGCACTTCGAGATCCGCCAGCAGGGCAAGCCGGTCGATCCTTCGCGTTTCCTGCCTAACCGCTGAGAAATTGTCGCCCGCTGACGACCGACACCGGCATTGTGGATCTTTCATGACGCATTCGAGCTACCAGCAGGGCGATGATCCGGGTCCGGATGAGTTTCCGGACGACCCGGACGAGGCCGCGCTCGAGGCCGCGCTTGAGGCCGATGTCGATCTCGACCCCGAGGCCGAGTCCGGCCCCGACGCCGACAGCGTGCCGGTGGCCGGCGCCGTGCTCGAAAGCGTCGATGAACTGAAAAAAGTGCTGGCGGCCGAGCTCTCGACCGATACCACCCAGCACTATCTGAACCAGATCGGCATGCGCGCGCTGCTGACCGCCCCGCAGGAAGTCCATTTCGCCACCCTGGCCAAGGCCGGCGACTTTTCGGCGCGCCAGACCATGATCGAGCACAACCTGCGGCTGGTGGTGTCGATCGCCAAGCATTACATCAACCGCGGCGTGGTGCTGCTCGACATGATCGAGGAAGGCAACATCGGCCTGATGCGCGCCATCGACAAGTTCGAGCCCGAGCGCGGTTTCCGTTTTTCGACCTACGCCACCTGGTGGATCCGCCAGAGCATCGAGCGCGCCATCATGAACCAGGCGCGCACGGTGCGCCTGCCGGTCCACATGGTGCGCGAGCTGAACCAGATCCTGCGCGCCAAGTACCACCTCGAAGCGCAGCACCGCAACGGCAAGGATGCCAGCGCCGAAGACATCGCCCACCTGGTCGGGCGCCCGGTCGAGGAAGTGCAGGATATCCTGGCCCTGTCCGAGCATGCCACCTCGCTCGACGCCCCGCTCGACAACGATCCCCAGTCGAGCCTGATGGACATGCTGCCCGGCGACGCCGACGATGGCCCCGACAGCCGTGCCGAGCACCACGAAATGACGGTGCTGGTGCGCGACTGGCTCACGCGCCTGCCGGACAAGCAGCGCATCGTGATCATGCGCCGCTTCGGCCTCGACAATGACGATCCGGCCACCCTGGAAACCCTGGCCGACGAGATGGGCGTCACGCGCGAGCGGGTGCGCCAGATCCAGCAGGAAGCGCTGGTCAAACTGAAACGGGCGATGGCCGCCCGTGGCGTGGTGCGCGATTCCTTGCTATGATGCGCGCGGGCTGACACGGCTGCGCGCCTCCTCCTTTTCCCCATTCAACCTCTTTTTGCACACGCCCAGCGCGTGTATTTCGCCATGCAAGACACCATTCTCGACATCAAATCCCTGGACATGGACGCCCGCGGCGTCGGCCACCTCGCCAACGAGGACGGTTCGCCGGGCAAGGTCATCTTCGTCGAGGGCGCCTTGCCGGGCGAAAAAGTCAGCTTTTATACGTTCAAGAAGAAAAAGAACTGGGAAGCGGCGCGCATGACCGTGCTGCACAAGGCTTCGTCGATGCGGGTCACGCCCAAATGCCCGCATTTCGACAATTGCGGCGGCTGCTCGATGCAGCACCTGGAGCCGTCGGCCCAGGTAGCGATGAAGCAGCGCGTGCTGGAAGATAACCTGTGGCACATCGGCAAGGTCAAGCCGGGCAATGTGATGCGCCCGATGTACGGCCCGACCTGGGGTTACCGCTACCGCGCGCGCCTGTCGGTGCGCCATGTTGCCAAAAAAGATACGGTGCTGGTCGGTTTCCACGAAAAGCGCTCGGCCTTCGTCGCCGACATGAGCGACTGCAAGATTTTGCCGCCGCACGTGGCCGCCATGTTGTTGCCGTTGCGCGCGCTGGTGGGCGCCTTGTCGATTTTCGACCAGATGCCGCAGATCGAAATCGCGGTTGGTGAAGAGACCACGGCGATGGTCTTGCGCATCATGGCGCCGCTCACCGGCGCCGATGAAACGCTGCTCAAACGCTTTGCCGACCAATGGAACATCCAGTGGTGGCTGCAAACCAAGGGGCCGGAAACGGCCGCGCCGTTCTATCCTCTGGACAAGGAACTGTATTACACCCTGCCCGAGTTCGGCGTGAAGATGCCGTTCAAGCCGGTCGATTTTACCCAGGTCAACCATCACATCAACCGGGTGCTGGTCGGCAAAGCGCTCAAGCTGCTGGACGTGCAGCCGCAAGACCGGGTGGCCGACCTGTTCTGCGGCCTGGGCAACTTCACCTTGCCGCTGGCCACCCAGGCCAGGGAAGTGGTCGGCATCGAAGGCAGCACCACCCTGACCGAACGGGCGCTGTCGAATGCGCGCGCGAACGGCTTGTCGGACAAGACCAGCTTTTCGACGCGCAACCTGTTCGAGGTCACGGCCGAGGACCTGGTCGCGCTCGGCAAGTTCGAGCGCATGCTGATCGACCCGCCGCGCGACGGCGCCATGGCGCTGGTGCAAGCCCTGGCCGCCCTGCGCCTGAGCCACCCGGAACTGCTGCCCAAGCGCATCGTGTACGTCTCGTGCAGCCCGTCCACCCTGGCGCGCGACGCCGGCATTCTGACGCACGAGGCGGGCTACGCCCTGAGCAAGGCGGGCGTGGTCAATATGTTCCCGCACACCTCGCACGTGGAATCGATGGCGGTGTTCGACCTGGTGTAAGCGCCACCGTCCGCGCGCGCGTCGGGCAAACCGGTCGCGATCGGCGCGGACGTAAAAAAACCGGCCCGCAGGCCGGTTTTTTTATTGCCGGGAAGCTAACGCTTATTCGCGTTCGCCACCCATGCCCAGCAGGGCCAGCAGGTGCTGGAAGATCATGTAGACATCCAGGTACAGGCTCAGGGTGGCGCTGATGTAGTTGGTCTCGCCGCCGTTGACGATGCGTTGCACGTCATACAAGATGTATGCCGAGAAAATCGCGATCGCAATCACCGAGATCGCCAGCCACAGGGCCGGCAACTGGAAGAAGTAGTTGGCCAGGGTGGCCAGGATCAGCACCATGACGCCGGCGAACAGCCATTTGCCCATCATCGAAAAATCGCGCTTGCTCACGGTGGCGATGCTTGCCAGCACGGCGAAGATGCTGGCGGTGCCGCCGAAGGCCAGCATGATCAGGGTGCCGCCGTTGGCAAAGTTCAAGGTGCGGGTCAGCAAGGGCGTGAGCCAGATGCCCATGAAGAAGGTAAAGCCGAGCAGGACCACCACGCCCATCGCGCTTTCCTTGGTTTTTTCGATGCCCCAGATAAAACCGTAGGCAAACGCCAGGAACAGCACGAAGCCGATGATGCCGCGTGGCACCGGAATGTGGAACATCACCCCCAGGACGGCGCCCAGCACCGTCGGAATCATCGACAGGGCCAGTAGCCAGTAAGTATTGCGCAGTACGCGATGACGTACTTCCTGGCTTCCCACCAGGTCATAGTCTTGCAAGCTGATTGACATAAGTGCCTCCGATTGATAAAAAAGTAACGCTCGCTAAAAGAATAGCACGGCGCGGGAAAAACGCGCAAAATCGCGCATGCGCCCGCGTGTTTTGACAAGCGCCACTCTAACACTTCTGCGGATGGCCGTGCAATATCCCTCTGGAAGGGGTGTTATATGGTAAAATCGAAGGTTGATTGGGTCCCGTTACCCAACATTAAACCTTTCTTTTTATTGGAGTTTTTACACATGGCAATCGAACGCACCCTGTCGATCATCAAACCTGACGCAGTTGCAAAAAACGTCATCGGGCAAATCTACAGCCGCTTTGAAGGCGCTGGCCTGAAAATCGTCGCAGCCCGCATGATGCACCTGTCGCGCGCCGAAGCAGAAGGCTTCTACGCTGTGCACGCTGCACGTCCATTCTTCAAGGATCTGGTCGAATTCATGATCTCGGGTCCTGTCATGGTGCAAGCGCTCGAAGGCGAAAACGCCATCGCTACCCACCGTGACCTGATGGGCGCAACCGATCCGAAAAAAGCGGGAAAAGGCACCATCCGCGCCGATTTCGCCGATTCGATCGATGCCAACGCGGTGCACGGCTCGGACGCCGCTGAAACCGCCGCTGTGGAAATCGCTTACTACTTCCCAGCACTGAACGTGTACTCCCGTTAATCAGTCACGTTTGACTGCTTGACCTGTATGTCACACCGCTTGTCCGGTTCGCCGGGCGGGCGGGATGTGTTTTTTGCCCGATTTTGTCTGACTCACTAAAGAATACTATGACGACTCTCACCAATCTGCTGGACTTCGATCCCGCGCAACTCGTCGCTTACTGCGCCGACTTGGGTGAGAAGCCGTTTCGCGCCAAACAGCTGCAGCGCTGGATTCACCAGTTCGGCGCCAGCGAGTTCGACACCATGACCGACCTGGCCAAGTCGCTGCGCGACAAGCTGGCCACGCGCGCCGAAATCCGCGCACCAAGCGTGATCAGCGACCACACCTCGACTGACGGCACGCGCAAGTGGCTGGTCGACGTCGGCAATGGCAACGCGGTCGAAACCGTGTTCATCCCGGAAGAAAACCGCGGCACCCTGTGCATTTCCACCCAGGCCGGCTGCGCCGTGAACTGCCGTTTCTGCTCGACCGGCAAGCAGGGCTTCAACCGCAACCTGACCGTGGCCGAAATCATCGGCCAGCTGTGGATGGCCGAGTTCGAGCTGCGCCGCACCAAGGGCGTCGAGCCCGGTCCCAAGGGCGAGCGCCAGATCACCAACGTGGTGATGATGGGCATGGGCGAGCCCCTGCTCAATTTCGAACCGACCGTCACCGCCCTCAAGCTCATGCTCGACGATAACGCCTACGGCCTGTCGCGCCGCCGCGTGACCCTCTCGACCTCGGGCGTGGTGCCGATGATGGACAAGCTGTCGCAGGAAGTGCCGGTGGCGCTGGCCGTGTCGCTGCACGCGTCCAACGACGCCCTGCGCGACGGCCTGATCCCGCTGAACAAAAAATACCCGCTGCGCGAGCTGATGGCCGCCTGCCGCCGCTACCTCGAGTTTGCCCCGCGCGACTTCATCACCTTCGAATACTGCATGCTCGACGGCGTCAACGACAGCGACGAGCATGCGCGCGAGCTGGTCGCCCTGGTCAACGACCCGGTCGTCGGCGTGTCGTGCAAATTCAACCTGATTCCCTTCAATCCTTTCCCTGAGTCCGGCTTGTTGCGCTCGAAGAATCCGCGCATCAAGGCCTTCGCCCAGGTGCTGATGGATGGCGGCCTGGTGACCACGATTCGGAAAACGCGCGGCGACGATATCGACGCCGCCTGCGGCCAGTTGGCCGGCGAAGTGCAAGACCGTACCCGCGTACAGGAGCGCATGGAAAAAATGGCTGAATACCAGAAGAAGTTCGGCGCCGACTTCGGGCGCATCGTGGAGATTGCTTCTTGAACGCGCGCGTGACGCCGGGCGCGCACCCGCGCCGCCTGCTGGCGCTGGCCCTGGTGGCCGGCTTTGCTGCGGCGCTGGGCGCCTGCACCACCACCACCGTCACCCGCAACGCCTCGGCCGACGCGGCCGGCCTGCAGGGCAGCACCACGGAACTGAAGACCGCCTCCGACCAGACCAACAAGGACAAGCGCGCCGGCATCCGCATGCAGCTGGCCATCGGCTACTACCAGGAAGGCAACTACGCGGTCGCCCTCGACGAGATCAAGCAAGCCATCGCCATCGATCCCGAGTTGGCCGACGCCTATAGCGTGCGCGCCCTGATCTACACCAGCATGGGCGAGAACATCCTGGCCGAAGAAAACTACCAGCGCGCGATGCGCCTGGCGCCGCGCAATCCCGAGCTCAACAACAACTACGGCTCCTTCCTGTGCCAGACCGGGCGCTTCGCGCCGGCCATCGCCCAGTTCGAGATCGCCCTGAAAGACCCCATGTACCAGTCGCCGGTCAAGGCCCTGGTCAATGCGGGCGGATGCAGCATCAAGCAAAAAAATTACGACGCCGCCGAGCGCTACCTGCTGCAGGCGTTGCGTATCGAAGCCGACCTGCTCCCGGTGCAAGCCGGCCTGGCGCGGGTCTATTACGAGCGGCGCGACTACGTGCGCGCCGGAGTTTATATCAACCGTGTGAAAGCGCTGGCGAAACTCGATAGCCTTCCCGCCGATGTGCTGTGGCTGGCGATCCGTGTCGAACGCAAGCTGGGCGAGACGGCCTCGGAGACGAGCCTGGTGACGCAACTGCGCCGGCGCCATCCCGGTTCGCCCGAGTTCGCAGCTTTCCAGCGCGGTGCATTTGATGAGTGAGACAGGATCGACAATGAGTTCAGAGTGGGCAGAACAAGCAGCAGCGGGCGGAAACGCGAACGCCGCCAACCACGGTTTGCCGGGCAAGACCCTGGCCGCCCAGCGTGAAGCAATGGGATGGACAGTCGAGCAAGTGGCCGATCAATTGAAAATGGCCGTGCGCCAGGTCACCGCGCTGGAAGCGGGCGATTACGCCAACCTGCCGGGACCGGCCGTGGTGCGCGGTTTCGTGCGCGCCTACGCCAAGGTCGTCAAGCTCGACGCGGCCCCGCTGGTGGCCATGATTTCGCTCGATACCCCGGAGCTGACCGAGCCCGGCAGCCGCAGCGTGCGGCGCGACAAGCCGGCCACGTTTTCCGAAGTGCGTTTCCCGACCAACGGCAAGCGCTCGCGCCTGCCGCTGGGCCTGATCGGTGCGGCCGTGTTGCTGGTCGCCGCCGCCGCCGGCGCCTGGCAGTTCGGCCTGGTGCCGGCGGCGCTGCTGGGCGGCGCCAGCCATGCGACGCCTGCCGCCGCGTCCGGTTCGCAAGCGAGTGTCACGGTGCTGCCGGCGCCGCTGGTGGGCGCCACGCCCGCCGCCACGCCCGCGCCGCTGGAAACGACCCTGGTCAAGCCGGACGAGCGCAAGAGCGTGATCGCGCCGGCGCCGCCGCTGGTGTCGGTGCTGCCGCCGGCCGGCACGGCGAGCGCGCCCGCCACTCCGGTCGCCGGCGCGCCCGTCACGGCGCCTGGCGCGGCCGCAGCGTCGAATGCGCCGGCCGCCGTGCCCGGCAGCAACCCGCTGGTGCTCAATGTGCGCGCAGAATCCTGGGTCGAAGTGCGGCGCGCCAAGGGAGCGCCTTTGCTGTCGCGCCTGGTCAAGGCCGGCACCGTCGAAACGCTCGATATCACCGAACCGGTCACCCTGGTGGTCGGCAAGCCGGGCGGCGTGTCGGCCACCCTGCGCGGCGAAGCGGTCAGTTTGCCGGACAACGGCCGCACCGCCAAAGTCAAACTCAAGTAAAAGTCAAATTAGGTCTTCGTTCATGTCTTCTTCGAATCTGGCGATTCCCTCCGGTCCCCTCGCGCGGCGCGCAAGCCGCCGCGTGCTGGTCGCGCACGGCGAACGCAAAATCTGGGTCGGCGGCGACGCCCCCGTGGTGGTGCAGTCGATGACCAACACCGACACGGCCGACGTGATCGGCACCGCGATCCAGGTCAAGGAACTGGCGCGCGCCGGCTCCGAGATGGTGCGCATCACGGTCGACAAGCCCGAAGCGGCGGCCGCCGTGCCCCTTATCCGCGCACAGCTCGACAAGATGGAAATCGACGTGCCGCTGGTGGGCGACTTCCATTACAACGGCCACACCCTGCTGCGCGACTTCCCCGAATGCGCGCGCGCGCTGTCGAAATACCGCATCAATCCGGGCAATGTGGGGCAGGGCGCCAAGCGCGACAGCCAGTTCGCCCAGATGATCGAAGCGGCCATCATGTACAACAAGCCGGTGCGCATCGGCGTGAACTGGGGCAGCCTGGACCAGTCGCTGCTGGCGCGCATCATGGATGAAAACGCCCAGCGCGCGCAGCCGTGGAGTGCGCAGGCGGTGATGTACGAAGCCCTGATCACCTCGGCCATCGACAACGCCGTGCGCGCCGAAGAAATCGGCCTCGGACGCGACCAGATCATCCTCTCGTGCAAGGTGTCGGGCGTGCAAGACCTGATCGCCGTGTACCGCGAACTGGCGCGCCGCTGCGATTATCCGCTGCACCTGGGCCTGACCGAAGCGGGCATGGGCAGCAAGGGCATCGTCGCCTCGACCGCCGCGCTGTCGGTGCTGCTGCAAGAGGGCATCGGCGACACCATCCGCATTTCGCTCACGCCGGAACCGGGCGGCGACCGCACGCGCGAAGTCGTGGTCGCGCAAGAGATTTTGCAAACCATGGGCCTGCGCAAGTTCGCGCCGATGGTGATCGCCTGCCCGGGTTGCGGACGCACCACCTCGACCACCTTCCAGGAACTGGCCGACAACATCCAGACCTATCTGCGCGAGCAGATGCCCGAATGGAAAAAGGCCTATCCGGGCGTGGAAGGCATGAATGTGGCCGTGATGGGTTGCATCGTCAACGGTCCGGGCGAATCGAAACACGCCAATATCGGCATCAGCCTGCCGGGCACGGGCGAGTCGCCGGCCGCGCCAGTGTTCGTCGATGGCAAGAAAACCGTCACCCTGCGCGGTGACAAGATTGTTGAAGAATTCCAGGCGATTGTCCTGAACTACGTACAAACCACTTATGGCAAGCAATTCATGGCGTAGGCGGGGTTTCAAGCGGCATGCCGCTTGCCGCCGCAGCGGTTCCGGCTTGCAAGCCGGGACTCCTTAACATACAGAAGAGTTTTAGAATATGTCTGATAACAAAAAAGAAAAAGCTACAAGGATCACCGCTGTCAAAGGCATGAACGACATCCTGCCGGCCGACGCGCCGCTGTGGGAGCTGTTCGAAAACACCGTACACTCGGTCTTGAAAAGCTACGGCTATCAAAAGATCGTCACCCCGATCGTCGAAGACACGGCGCTGTTCAAGCGCGCCATCGGCGCGGTGACCGACATCGTCGAAAAAGAAATGTACTCGTTCAAGGATGCCATGAACGACGACGAACTGACCCTGCGCCCCGAAGGCACGGCCGGCGTGGTGCGCGCCGTCATCGAACATAACCTGGTCTACGATGGCCCGCGCCGCGTCTGGTACGCGGGACCGATGTTCCGCCACGAGCGTCCGCAGCGCGGCCGCTATCGCCAGTTCTTCCAGGTCGGCGCCGAAGCGGTCGGCTTTGCCGGCCCGGATATCGACGCCGAACTGATCATGCTGTGCCGCCGCCTGTGGGACGACCTGGGCCTGGAAAACATCCGCCTCGAAATCAACTCGATCGGCGACGCGGGCGAGCGCCAGCGCCACCGCGCCGACCTGATCACGTATTTCGAAGCGAACGCCGACCTGCTCGACGAGGAAGCCAAGCGCCGCCTGCATGCCAATCCGCTGCGCATCCTCGACACCAAGAACCCCGCCATGCAGGACCTGGTGAACAATGCGCCCAAGCTGCTCGACTACCTCGAAGGCGAGTCGGTCACGCACTTCGAGGGCCTCAAGCGCATTTTGGATCACAACAATATCCAGTACACCGTCAATCCGCGCCTGGTGCGCGGGCTCGACTATTACAACCGCAGCGTGTTCGAGTGGGTCACCGACAAGCTCGGCTCGCAAGGCACCGTGTGCGCGGGCGGGCGTTACGATCCGCTCATCGAAAGCTTCGGCGGCAAACCCACCCCGGCGGTCGGTTTCGCGATGGGCATCGAGCGCCTGGTCGAGCTGATGAAAGAAGCGGGCGAACCGAACGATCCGTCCGAATGCGATGTCTATATGGTGCACCAGGGCGAAGAAGCGCGCATGCAGGCCTTCGTGCTGGCCGAGCGCATCCGTGATGCCGGCCTGGATGTTGTGTTACATTGCGCCGCTGCGAGCGGTCCCGGCAGCTTCAAGAGCCAGATGAAAAAAGCCGACGGCAGCGGCGCGGCGTTTGCCGTGATCCTGGGCGACGATGAAATCGCCAAGCGCACGGCGGCGGTCAAGTCGATGCGCGGGGCCGAAGGCGAGCAGCAGGCCAGTGTGCCGTTCGACGATGTCGTCGACTACCTGGTCAACCAGATCGTCGGCGCCCACGAGCATGAACACGACCACGAGCACGTGCATTACCATCACTAAGCAGCAGCCTTGCGCCACACCCCGATTAACCTGACCTAATACTGTTGAGAAACACATGGCATACGATCTCGAAGAACAAGAACAACTGGCCGCGATGCAGGCCTTCTGGAACAAGTACGGCAACATGCTGATGGTGGTGCTGATCATCGCCGCCGGTTCCTACGCCGGCTACACCTGGTGGCAGCGCGCCGAGCGCGTCAACGCGGCTGAAGCATCGGCCTTGTACACGCAGATCCAGAGTGCCGCTACCGCCAAGGACAACGCCAAGGTGCAGCGCATCGCCGCCGACGTGCGCACCAAGTACGCCAAAAGCGCCTACGCCGCCATGACCTCGCTCACGGCCGCCAAGAGCGCTTTCGAGGCCAACGACCTGAAAGGCGCCAAGGCCCATCTGCAATGGGTGGTGGACAATGGCAACGACGAGTACAAGTCGATCGCCAAGCTGCGCCTGGCTGGCGTATTGCTCGACGAGAAAGCCTACGATGAAGGCTTGAAACTGCTGGCCACGCCATTCCTGCCGCAGTTCGCCGGCGCCGTGGCCGACCGCAAGGGCGACATCCTGGTGGCGCAGAACAAGATCGCCGAAGCGCGCAGCGCCTACCTGGCCGCTTTGGCCGCGATGGACGCCAAGCATCCGGGCCGCGCGCTGGTGCAGATCAAGCTCGAAGCCATCGGCGGCACCATGCCCGACACCAAAGCGCCCGCCTGAGCGGCCTGGCGGTCTGTAACGAGTTACCCAGAACAAGGTCATGACTATGCGTATTACCCAGAAACTTATCGGTGTGAGTGTGCTGGCCCTGATGGCCGGCTGCTCCACCCTGAGTTCGCTTAATCCTTTCGCCTCCAAATCCAAGGGCAACGTGCCCGCGCCGCTGGTCGAGCTCAAAGGCTCGATGGCCGTGCGCACCGCCTGGAAGCTCGATATCGGCAAGGCCCAGGATTACGTCTTCACCCCGGCGCTGGTGAACCAGTCGCTGGTCGTGGCCGGCGCCGACGGCGCCATCGCGCGGGTCGACGCGGTCAGCGGCAAGCAGCTGTGGCGCATCAAGGCCGCGACAAGCCTGACCGCCGGCGTCGGCACCGACGGCAGCATGCTCGTCTTCGGCGCCGCCAAGGGCGGCGTGCTGGCCTACGATCTCGAAGGCAAACTGCTGTGGACGGCGCAAGCCTCGAGCGAAGTGCTGTCGAGCCCGGTAGTAGGCGAGGGCATCGTGGTGGTGCGCTCGGTCGACAACCGCATCGTCGGCCTGGACGCCAAGACTGGCGAGAAAAAATGGACCGTGCAGCGCGTCTCGCCGCCATTGACCTTGCGTAATGCGCCGGGCATGGTGGTGGTCGGCAAAGAAGTCATCGTCGCCCAGCCGGGCGGCAAACTCTTGTCGCTGAACATGGCCACCGGCGCGGCGCGCTGGGAAGTGGCGGTCGGCGAAGCGCGCGGCGCGACCGAACTCGAACGGGTCACCGACATCGGCGGCACCCCGGTCGTGATCGACCAGGAAGTGTGCGCCGTGTCCTACCAGGGCCGCGTGGGCTGCTTCGACGTCAACACGGGCGCCGCGCGCTGGACCAAGGAACTCTCGTCCGACGTCGGCGTCTCGGTCGACCAGCGCTTTGTGTTCGCCGTCGACGACAAGGGCGCGGTGTCGGCCTTTAACCGCGAAGGCGGCGTGAGCGCCTGGAAAAACGACAAATTAAGTTATCGCCGCCTGTCCACCCCGGTGTCCTACGGACGCACCGTGGCCGTTGGCGACTATCAAGGTTTCATCCACTTCCTGTCACGGGAAGATGGTTCCTTTCTGGCGCGCGCCGCCACCGACGGGAGCGCCGTTACGTCGGCTCCCCTGGTGGCAGGTTCAAACCTGATCTTTCAAACACAATCTGGGACAGTGACCGCTATCGCGGTCGAATAAAAACACCATGAAGCCGGTAATCGCATTAGTTGGTCGCCCCAACGTCGGGAAATCGACACTCTTCAATCGCCTCACCCGCTCGCGCGACGCGCTCGTGGCCGACCTGCCAGGTCTCACGCGCGATCGTCACTACGGCGAAGGCCGGGTCGGTGAACGCCCCTTCCTCGTCATCGACACGGGCGGCTTCGAGCCGGTCGCCAAGGAAGGCATCATGTTCCAGATGGCCCTGCAGACCAAGCAGGCCGTCGCCGAAGCGGACGTGGTCGTCTTCATCGTCGACGGCCGCCAGGGCTTGACGCCGCACGACAAGACCATCACCGACTTCCTGCGCAAGTCGGGCCGCAAGGTCATGCTGGTCGTCAACAAGGGCGAGGGCATGAAGTACAGCTCCGTCGTGGCCGATTTCTATGAGCTCGGCATGGGCGACCCCTACGTCATTTCCGCCGCCCACGGCGACGGCGTGACCGACCTGGTCGAGGAAGCCTTGAACGAAGCCTTCGCCGGCCGTCCGGACGACCAGGAAGAACTCGAGCCGGCCGCGCGCGGCGTCAAGATCGCCATCGTTGGCCGCCCCAACGTCGGTAAATCCACGCTGGTGAACACCCTGATCGGCGAAGAGCGCGTGATCGCCTTCGACATGCCGGGCACCACGCGCGACTCGATCGAAGTGCCGTTCGAACGCGACGGCAAGAATTACACGCTGATCGACACGGCCGGTATCCGCCGTCGCGGCAAGGTGTTCGAAGCGATCGAGAAGTTTTCGGTCGTCAAAACGCTGCAGTCGATTTCGGAAGCCCACGTGGTCATCCTCTTGCTCGACGCTCAGCAAGACATTTCGGAGCAGGATGCGCACATTGCCGGCTTCATCCTGGAGTCGGGCCGGGCGCTGGTGGTGGCCGTGAACAAATGGGACGGCTTGCGCACCGATGAGCGCGACGAAATCAAGATCGACATCGACCGCAAGCTCGATTTCCTCTCGTTCGCCAAGACCCACTTCATTTCGGCCCTGAAGGCGCAAGGGATCGCCCCGATGATGAAGTCGGTCGACGCGGCGTACGCCGCCGCCACCGCCGACCTGTCCACGCCGCGCCTGACGCGCGCGCTGATCGAAGCGGTCGAGAAGCAGGAACCACGCCGCAAGGGCTCGATCCGTCCTAAAATGCGCTATGCGCACCAGGGCGGGCAGAATCCGCCGATCATCGTCATCCACGGCAACTCGCTCGACGCCATTGGCGAGCCGTACAAACGCTACCTCGAGAAGCATTTCCGCGACACCTTCAATCTGGTAGGTACGCCGTTGCGGATCGAGCTGCGCGTGGGTAAAAACCCGTTCGCACGAACGTCCAAGTAATTGCTGAGGTCACGGCGGGCGTGCCAACCGTAGCGAGCGGCGCACTATTTGTCCGAGAAGCGCAGCCGTACGCAAGTACGGTGAGCATCGCCGGGCAAATAGTGCGTCGCGCAGTAGGTTGGCACGCCCGCCGTCCGACAGACAATTGCAAAACAGGTTACAGTAACTCAGGGACATCATTCGCCTCACAACAATGATGGTCCCGGCACTTGAAAAACCAGCGAGTCGCCTCCAATTCTTTACTACAACAACATCACGGAGCTGTTATGAGCAACAAAGGGCAACTGTTACAAGACCCATTCCTCAATGCCTTGCGCAAAGAGCATGTTCCCGTCTCGATCTACCTGGTCAACGGGATCAAACTGCAGGGCCATATCGAGTCCTTCGACCAATACGTCGTCCTGCTGCGTAACACGGTGACCCAGATGGTCTACAAGCATGCAATCTCCACCGTTGTGCCGGCACGCGCTGTCAATCTCAATCTTGATTCCGAAGCTGAGTAAGGCCATGGGCGTCGCCACCCCGGGTCGCCTGGCCCCGCAGGGAGGCCTATGCGCGCAGCACTAGTCGGCATCGATTTCGGCGCCGGCGACTTCAACGCGAGTGTTGAAGAGCTGGCCTTGCTCGCCCGCTCGGCAGGCGCCGAGCCGATCACCACCATCACCGCCAAGCGTTCCAGTCCTGACGCTGCCTACTTTGTCGGCAGCGGCAAGGCCGACGAAATCGGCCTGGCCTGCGTGGACCAGAACATCGAGATCGTGATTTTCAATCACGCCTTGTCTCCGGCCCAGCAGCGCAACCTGGAAAAGCGCCTGAATATCCGCGTGCTCGACCGTACCAGCCTGATCCTCGACATCTTCGCGCAGCGCGCCAAGAGCCACGAGGGCAAGCTGCAGGTCGAACTGGCGCAATTGCAGCATCTGGCCACGCGCCTGATCCGCGGCTGGACTCACCTCGAACGGCAAAAGGGCGGTATCGGCCTGCGCGGTCCGGGTGAAACCCAGCTCGAGACCGACCGCCGCCTGATCGGCGAGCGGGTCAAGGCCCTGCGCGCGCGCCTGGCCAAGCTGCGCAAGCAGCATGAAACCCAGCGCCGTTCGCGCGGGCGCAGCCATACCTTTTCGGTGTCGCTGGTCGGCTACACCAATGCCGGCAAGTCGACCCTGTTCAATGCCCTGACCAAGGCTGGCGTGTATGTCGCCAACCAGTTGTTCGCCACCCTGGATACGACCTCGCGCCGCGTCTACCTGGGCGAAGAGGTCGGCAACGTGGTCATGTCCGACACGGTCGGCTTCGTGCGCGAGCTGCCCCACCAGCTGGTGGCGGCGTTCCGCGCCACCCTGGAAGAAACCATCCACGCCGACCTGCTGCTGCACGTCGTCGACGGCGCCAGCCCGGTGCGCATGGAACAGATCGAACAGGTCAACCTGGTGCTCAAGGAAATCGGCGCCGATCACATTCCGCAAATTCTTGTGTGGAACAAGATCGACGCCGCCGGCCTGGAGCCGGCGATCGAGCGCGATGAAGCGGGCAATATTGCGCGCGTGTTCATCAGCGCCCACACCGGCGCCGGGATCGACATGCTGCGCGAAGCCGTGGTCGAAGCAGCCAGGGCCGCGCCGGCGCGCAGCCACCTTTTCGAAGAGCAGGACGATGCCGAACCGGTTGACGACGCCGAGGCCGGGTACGCAGACAATGCGGACCAGGCCGACGACGCCGACGACGCGCACGAGCAAGACGCGCAACCGGCCGAAATTCCAACCTCCACCAACGTCGGACCTCGATAGCATGCTTGCTTCATTACTCAAACGCGTCGGCATCCGGCCGCCGCCTACTGTCCTGCTGCAGGACAGCAAACGTCCCGGTGACGGCCCGCCCGATCTCGACCAGATGTGGCGCGACTTCAACCAGCGCCTCAATCGCCTGTTCGGCAACAAGGGGCCGGGCGGCGACGCCGGCGGCGGCGGTCCGTACCGTCCCGACATGAAGGGCGCCGGCGTCACGGTCGGCGCGGCGGTGGCGGTGGTCGGCTTCATCTGGCTCGCCAGCGGCGTGTTCAGCGTGCGCGAAGGCCAGGCCGGGATCGTCTCGACCTTCGGCAAATACAGCCACAGCACCGGTTCGGGCCTGAACTGGCGCATGCCGTATCCGTTCCAGACCCACGAAAAGGTCAACGTCAACGAAGTGCGGACCATGGAAATCGGCTACAGCGGCAATGTGCGCTCGAAAAACCTGAAAGAGTCGCTGATGCTGACCGACGATGAAAACATCATCGACATCCAGTTCGCGGTGCAGTACACGCTCAAGGACCCGAAAGCCTGGCTGTTCAACAACCTGGAGACGGATGAAACCGTGCGCCAGGTGGCCGAAACCGCCATCCGCGAAGTGGTCGGCAAGAGCAAGATGGACTATGTTCTCTACGTCGGCCGCGAAAAAGTCGCGCTCGACACGCAAATGCTGATGCAGCAGATCCTCGACCGCTACGCCCTGGGCGCGCAGATCAGCAATGTCACCATGCAGGGCGTGCAACCGCCGGAGCAGGTGCAGGGTGCTTTTGATGACGCCAACAAGGCTGGCCAGGACAACGAACGCGCCAAGAGCGAGGGCGAAGCCTACGCCAACGACGTGGTGCCGCGCGCGGCCGGCAACGCCGTGCGCCTGCTGGAAGAAGCCCGGGCCTACCGCTCGATGGTGACCGAAAACGCCACCGGTAACGCGGCCCGCTTCACGCAAGTGATGACCGAGTACCAGAAAGCGCCCGGCGTCACGCGCGACCGCATGTACCTCGACACCATGCAGCAGATTTTCAGCAGCGCCAGCAAGGTCATGGTCGACGTCAAGTCCGGCAGCAATTTGCTGTACCTGCCGCTCGACAAACTGATCGCGCAGACTGCCGCCAACGACGCCGCCATCGGCGCCAAGTCGGGCCCCGTGGTGCCGATGACACCGGCGCAGGTCGCGCCGCCGTCGCAGGCACTGCCGGCCGACGTGCTGCAGCCGCTCGAACAAGTGCGCCAGCGCGATAACCGCAGCCGCGAATCCTCACGTGATCGGGAGACCCGTTAATGAACCGCTTAGTTACCATTTTTGTTGCGGGCTTCATCGCGCTGATGCTCCTGTCCTCGACCGTGTTCGTGGTCGACCAGCGCAAGTTCGCGGTGGTGTTCGCGTTCGGCGAGATGAAAGAAGTCATCAGCGAGCCAGGCCTGCATTTCAAGCTGCCGCCGCCGTTCCAGAACAAGATCGAGCTCGACAAGCGCATCCTCACGCTCGATACGCCCGACGCCGACCGCTTCATGACGTCCGAGAAGAAAAACGTCATGGTCGACGCCTTCGTCAAATGGCGCATCGTCGATCCGCGCCTGTACTACATCAGCTTTAACGGCAACGAGGCCAGCGCCCGCGGCCGCATGGGCCAGATCGTCAAGGCGGCGCTGAACGAAGAAATCACCAAGCGCACGGTGCGCGAAGTGATCTCCGGCGAGCGCGGCAAGGTGATGGCGGCGATCCAGCTCAAGGTGGTGGCCGAGGCCAAGCAGATCGGCGTGCAGATCGTCGACGTGCGCCTGAAACGCGTGGACTACGACGAGAAGATCAATGCGTCGGTGTACGACCGCATGCGCGCCGAGCGCCTGAAGGTGGCCAACGAGCTGCGTTCGACCGGTTCGGCCGAGTCGGAAAAGCTGCGCGCCGCCGCCGACCGCAAACGCACCGAAACGCTGGCCGCCGCTTACCGCGAGGCCGAGCAGATCAAGGGCGAGGGCGATGCCGCTGCCTCGGCGATCTATGCCGAAGCGTTCGGCAAGAGCCCGGAGTTCTACAAGTTCTACCGCTCGCTGGAAGCTTACCGCGCGACCTTCAAGACCCACGGCGACGTGCTGGTGCTCGATTCGAACTCGGAGTTCTTCAAGTATTTCCGTGCGCCGGGCGGGGCGTCGGCGCCCGCCGCCGCGCCGAAGAAGTAAGCGCACGGCCGGGATGACATAACGGGCGGGCCTCGATTCCAGGCCCGCCCGTTTGCATTGGATGCTTGTTCACGCCAGCACCATCGTCGTTCCCCGCTAGCACCGTCTTCCCCGCGCAGGCGGGGAAGACGGCTCTGAGGGTAGCGGCCGCAGCAACCGTAACAAGCTCACCACTGCCTCTTGCACATTTGTTGGCGCTCCTACACCATTTTCCTGTAAAATCGCTGATTCGGCGCTACATTTAGCACGACCGTGCGCGCCATATTGTCCGATTTTTAACTATCTCCCCTTGCCCATGCCGAACTGGCTCCTGCCTGAAAATATCGCCGACGTCCTGCCGTCCGAAGCGCGCAAGACCGAAGAGCTGCGCCGCCTGATGCTCGATAACTTCCGTTCCTACGGTTACGAGCTGGTCATGCCGCCCTTGCTCGAATACGTCGAGTCGCTGCTGGCCGGCGCCGGCCCGGACACCGAACTGCGCAGCTTCAAGCTGGTCGACCCGATGTCGGGCCGCATGCTCGGCTTGCGCGCCGACATGACCACCCAGGTCGCGCGCATCGATGCCCACCTGCTCAACCGCGACTCGGTCACCCGCCTGTGCTACGCCGGCAGCGTGCTGCATACCCGCCCGAGCGGCTTGCACGCGACCCGCGAGCCGCTCCAGATCGGCGCCGAAATCTACGGCCACGCCGGCCTCGAAGCGGACGCCGAAGTGCAGGAACTGGCGCTCGCCTCGCTGGCCCTGGCCGGCTTCGGCTTTGATCAGGTGCGCCTGGACCTGTCGCACGCTGGCCTGCTGCGCGCGCTGCTGGCCGACGACGCCGTCGCCAAACAAGATGAAGCGGCCCTGTACACCTTGCTGCGCGCCAAGGACAGCCCGGGGTTAGAGGCGATCAGCGCGGCGTACGCGCCGGCCACGCGCACCGCCCTGAAAGCCTTGCCCGGCCTGTACGGCGACATCGACGTGCTGGCGCGTGCGCGCGAGGTGCTGCCGGCGCTGCCGGGCATCACGCGCGCGCTGGCCGAACTGGCGGCGCTGGCCGGATCGGCCCTGGGCCGCGCCGACGTGGCGATCGACCTGGCCGACCTGCGCGGCTACCAATACGAAAGCGGCGCGATGTTCGCGCTGTACGTGCCCGGCCTGCCGAATGCGGTGGTGCGGGGCGGGCGTTACGACCATGTGGGCGAAGCATTCGGCCGGGCTCGGCCCGCGACCGGCTTTTCGCTCGACTTGCGCGAACTGGCGCGGCTGTTGCCGACCGCCGAGCGCAAGCACGCGATTCGTGCTCCGTGGGGCAATGCCCCCGAGCTGCGTGAAAAAATCGCTCAACTGCGCAAAGCAGGCGAGGTTGTGATCCAGAGTTTGCCGGGTCACGACAATGAGCAGGACGAGTTCGAGTGCGATCGCGTACTCGTCCTCGAAAACAGTAACTGGATTCTCAAAAACTTAGGCTAAGTGTGATGTCAAAGAAAAACGTGGCAAAGAACGTCGTTGTCATCGGCACCCAGTGGGGCGATGAAGGCAAGGGCAAGATCGTCGATTGGCTGACCGATAACGCGCAGGGCGTGGTTCGCTTCCAGGGTGGCCATAACGCCGGCCATACCCTGGTCATCAAAGGTCAGAAGACCGCCTTGCAGCTGATCCCGTCGGGCATCATGCGCGAAGGCGTGGCCTGCTACATCGGCAATGGCGTGGTCGTGTCGGTTCCCGACGTGATGCGCGAAATCGACAAGCTCCAGGCCATCGGCGTGGAAGTGGTGTCGCGCCTCAAAATTTCCGAGGCGTGTCCCGCGATCCTGCCGTACCACGTCGCCATCGACGTGGCCCGTGAAGTGGCGCGCGGCGCCAACAAGATCGGCACCACCGGCAAGGGCATCGGCCCGGCCTACGAAGACAAGGTGGCACGTCGCGCGATCCGTATCGCCGACATGCTCAACGAAGAGCGCTTCGCCGAAAAACTGCGCGAAAACCTCGACTACCATAACTTCGTGCTGACCAACTACCTGAAAGCCGACGCGGTCGACTTCCAGAAAACCTTCGACGACGCGATGGCCCTGGTGCCACGCCTGAAACCGATGGTGGGCGATGTGTCCTCGCAGCTGTACGCGGCGCACAAGGCCGGCGGCAACCTGTTGTTCGAAGGCGCGCAAGGATCGCTGCTCGACGTCGATCACGGCACCTATCCGTACGTGACCTCGTCGAACTGCGTGGCGGGCAACGCCGCCGCCGGCGCCGGCGTCGGCCCGAACATGCTGCACTACATCCTGGGCATCACCAAGGCGTACACGACGCGCGTTGGCTCCGGCCCGTTCCCGTCCGAACTGCCGACGGACGCCGGCGTTGGCCATCACCTGTCGTCGGTCGGCCATGAATTCGGCACCGTCACCGGCCGTGCGCGCCGCTGCGGCTGGTTCGATGCCGCGCTGCTGCGCCGCTCGGTCCAGATCAATGGCGTCTCGGGCATGTGCCTGACCAAGCTCGACGTGCTGGACGGCCTGGAAACGCTGCAACTATGCACCGGCTACAAGATCGACGGCCGCGATGTCGACATCTTCCCGGTCGGCGCGGAAGACGCGGCGCGTTGCGTGCCCGTGTACGAAACCATGCCGGGCTGGAAAGAAAGCACCGTCGGCGCCAAGTCGCTGGCCGAGCTGCCGGCCACCGCGCGCGCCTACATCAAGCGCATCGAAGAACTGGTCGGCGTGCCGGTCGATATGGTTTCCACCGGTCCCGACCGCGTCGAAACCATCGTCCTGCGCCATCCGTTCGAATAATCAGTCGAGTACTTACAAGAAATATAAGGAATCATCATGACCACCCCTCCATCGACCGAGAACGACCTCTGGGTGTCTTGGGACGAGTACAACCGCCTGATCGAGCGCCTGGCGCTCAAGGTCTACGAATCGGGCTGGAAGTTCGACCAGGTGCTGTGCCTGGCGCGCGGCGGCGTGCGCCCGGGCGATGTGTTCTCGCGCATTTTCGACGTGCCGCTGGCGATCCTGTCGACCAGCTCCTACCGCGAAGAAGCCGGTACGGTGCGCGGTGACCTGGACATCGCCAAGTACATGACGATGACCAAGGGTCCGCTGGCCGGCAAGATCCTGCTGGTGGACGACCTGGCCGATTCGGGCGTCACGCTCGACAAGGTCACGCGTCACCTGAGCGAGAATTTCGCCGGCGTGACCGAAGTCAAATCGGCGGTGATCTGGGTTAAGGGCACGTCCTCGATCCGTCCGGATTACTTCCTGGAAGACTTGCCGCACAACCCGTGGATTCACCAGCCGTTCGAAGATTACGATGGCCTGCGTCCGCACCAGTTGTCGGCATGGATGAAGAAGTTCGACAAGCCGGCATAAGACTGTCGCTGACGCTTGCCAACGGCGGGAGGATCACATGATCCTTCCGCCGTTTTTCGTTGCGGCCACACTTTGCGCCGGAAATCTTGCGTCTGGTTCTTTTAAGCGTCCGGATTGATCGCGCATGCGCGCGCGCGCATGATGGGACACAAGCGGCGGCGACTTACTGATAGGCGCGCGGGCTGAACATCCCTACAGTGGAAGTGAATCCCCCTTCACAAACAGGAGCCGATGATGATTACCCTGACCGGAACGCTGGACCTTGGCCGGATCCCGGACGAACAGTTCGATCCGCATTTCCACTTGCGCGTTGCCGTCGTGTTCTACGACCAGGTGCTGGGGTCGGTCATCTTGAAACCCGTCAGCCGCGCGCTGCCACTCGCGTTTTCGATTCCCTTCAGTCCGGCGCAGTTCGGCTTTCGGCGCTTGCCGGCGGCGCTGAGCGTGGTGATCGGCGCCGACGCCGCCGCTATCGATCTGCTCGCTACCGATACCTTGCGGCACGAGGTATCGCTGGCGGGTTTGCTCCATGCGCCCATGGAGGGCTTGGCGATTCCGGTGGGTACGCTCAGGCCGGGCATTGCGCAGTATGGCCGCTGGCTGGTCGGCAGCGGATGTTTCCCGCTTGCGGGCGGCACGGCCTGCACGCCGCCCGCCGGGGGCGACCTGGACGCCGAGATCGCCGCACTCGACAGCGAGGACGCCAGGCGCAACGACTACACCATCGAAAGCGAAGACGACAACCCGGCCCGCTTCGTCGGAGCGGCGCTGTGCGCTGACGAGGAACGCGCCCTCGACGTGATGGAGATCAACCCCGACGCCACCGACGATCGCGGCGCCAGGCAGGTGCGGGTGGCGGGCGATTGCAGCGGCCGGCCCTGGCATGTCGCGCCTTCCCTGGTGCGCTTGCGTGCCGAGATCAACCTGCGCTGGCCGGATCGCGACAAGCGCTCCGACGGCACCATTGGCGACCAGAGCCACTGCGAGCGCCCCAGCGACCACAATCCCAACGAGCGCGGCTCGGTCAATGCCTTCGATGTCGACAAGGACGGCATCGCGCCGATGGAAGTGGTGCGCGCGGCACTGCTGCATCCATCGACCAATTACGTCATTTTCAACAAGACCATCTGGTCGCGCGCCTATGGCTTCCGCGCACGCCAGTACACCGGCGCCAATCCGCACACGGCGCACCTGCACGTGAGCATCCTTTCGACCGAGGCGGCCGAGCAAGATAGTCGTGGATGGCGCATCTGGCCGCTCGCGGCGGCGTCGTCCGTGGACCGACTATGCATCGATGTCGGCCGCACTTATGAGCTCATGCTGACGCTGGACGGCAAGCAGTTCGAGGTGGCGCTCACGGTGCTGCGCGCGCATTGAGGCGGCAGCAGCGGGTGCGCCGTGGAAGAGGATATGGCGCGCCAGGCGCATCGTTCTCTGTCCGGGGCCGCTTGCCGGCCCCGACGATCAGCGCGGCACGATCGCGAACTGCGGCCGCTGGCCGTAGTCCGGCTTGATGGTACGCTTCGCGAACACATCCCACGCCGCGCGCGCGTTCGGGATGCCGGTGCTGGCCGCCATCGCTACCGCCGGCTGCATATTGGCCGGGAAGCCTTCCGCCGAGCTGGCATAGCCCGTCATCTCACCTGCCAGCCACGGCGTGCGGCCCGATCGTTTGTCGATCTCGAGCTGGGTGCGCCAGTTGGCCTGCAACTGGCTGGCGCAGGGCTGGTCCACATAACGTTGGCCGGTGCTGTTGACCAGGTCGCTGTTGTCCGGCGCGCGGAACGTCGCCTGCCAGGCTTGGGCGAAGCTCGTGAAGTAGGGCGACGCTTCGGTGGCGCGCACCGACAGGGCGTACACCGCACCATCGACCCAGCAATAGCCGGGCGCCGTCAGGCGGCCGACCGGGAAGCGTGCTTTCCAGTCGAGCAAGGTCTTGGACTTGGTGAAGCCGAGCTCGTGCGCCTGGCCGATGCTGGACGTGAAGAAATCATCCTGCCATGGCGACATGCCGGTCTTCGGGCCGCCCGGGCCGGTGTAGGCCACCGCCGCAAAGCCGCTGTTGTCGATGAAGCCCAACTGGTTGGTATTGCCGGCCACGAAGGTCGTGTTGTACCAGTCGAGGTTATTGTCGACAATCTTGTTGAAGTATCCCTTGAGCGGGTGATCGTCCGGCGCAATGTAAGCGGCCTGGGTCAGCGAGCGCAAGGCCCACGCTTGTCCACGCACCTGGTGGCTCTTGACCAGGCCGGTGGCGTGCTTGCGGTAGCCCGGGTTCTGGTTGATAGTGCTTCTGGGCCGCGATGGTGTAGATGCTCTTGCGGTTGATGAGCACTTGCGCATAATCGGCGCGAACGCTATGAGCGGGAATAGATGCAAAACGGAGCTGCTCTGGGGTAGAATTCATGTCGGGCAAGGTGTGTTCGTGCTGATAGGGTAGGTTTTTAGATAATTCCCATTCTATCAATCACTTACTGCATTCTTGCCCTTTTTTGTGCAAAATTCAGGCTAGGCGGCTGTGTTGCAAATGTCAATACGGAAAGAGATGCGTGCGGCGCCTGCGGGAGCCGATGTTAGCGCGCACATTGCTGCGCTGTCATGGGCGCCGTGTTCAAGATCGTGGCCTGCCTGCGCGCAGGGATGACTGTCTGATTTTCGCCACGCATCCAGCATGCTGGTGCATGTGCTGTGCGGCAAGTTATCATGTGGGATGACGCAAACTTTCATTCAAACCTTCATCCTGCTGTTCCTGGTCACCGACCCGTTCGGCAACGTTCCGCTGTTCGTCAGCGCCATGGCCCAGGTGCCGAAACAGCGGCGCTGGAAGATCGTGGTGCGCGAGTGCGCGATCGCTTTCTTCGTGCTGCTGCTGTTCATGTTCTTCGGACGTCACCTGCTGGCGGCCATGCAGCTGTCGCAAATTTCGCTGCGCATCGGCGGCAGCGTGATCTTGTTCCTGATCGCCATGCGCATGGTCTTCCCCCAGCCGGGCGGCATGTTCGGCGACAACGGCAAGGGCGGCGAGCCGTTCATCGTGCCGCTCGCCATTCCCGCCATTGCCGGTCCGTCGGCGCTGGCGACCGTGTTGCTGTTCTCGTCGAATACGACCACCGAAATCGTGATCCACGTCGGCGCGCTGGTGGCGGTGGCGCTGGTCTGGCTGGCAGTGTTCCTGCCGGCCGAGCGCCTGCAGGAAAAGCTCGGCCCGCAGGTGATGGCCGCCTTTGAGCGCTTGATGGGACTGATCCTGAGCGCGATGGCGGTCGAGATGTTCCTGGCCGGGATACGGGAATTCATCAAATCGCTGTGAGCCGCTGCACCGGTAGCGCAAGCTTGTACCCACTTCGAACTGATCGGATGCCGATAATGGTTACTTGCCAAAAGAATACGATGGGCGTACCCTCGGCAGGTCCGGTTCGAACCCGATTCGAGTGAACTGATTCGTCGGAATACGTCATTGCGAAGGCCCTTGGTGTTGAGGGGCTTTTTGTCACTCAGGAGGAAACATGCCTTTCAAGTCGTGGGAAAAGAAACCGCAGATAACCGAACTGCAGGAAGCGGTGATGCAATTCATGCACTGCATGTCGCAAGGCGAATTCGGGAAAGCGTTTGAAGTGTGTCCTGTTTTCGACTATGCCAACGCGGCGCTGACGTTGAACGGAAAAGAAGTACAGGGTGAGGCTAACGATCCGGCTGGGGTGAAGATGATCGTCGACCATCTGTTTGATACGCTGGATGCCTACGGGTATTTTGAAGATCTCGACAGCACAGCGCCCGTGCCCGTGCAGGAAGACGTGACGACCTGGGCACGTTATATCACCACACCGGGTGCTGGCAGGTTCGACGAGTACAAGCTCTATTTGTTCGACGACGACAGGCTCCGCGTACCCGACGGTGGTGGCCAGGTTGACGCATGCACCTTTGTGCGGGGCGAAATCAGCGATATCACGACCGTTTTTCATTTGAAGGAAACGGACCGTGGATGGTTTTTGAATTTCAAGTTCATGAAGGTGCAGTGAGGGCACCGGGCTGACGCATGCATTCAAAGCCCGGCTCGACAACAATGCAACGACGCTTTATTTGCCGAGGATGGAGACCACGTTGTCTGTCCCCGGCGCCCCGAAAGCCTGCTGCTTGAGGATGTGCAACTGGTCGCGCACCTGCGCCGCCTTCTCGAATTCGAGATTTTTCGCGTGGTCGACCATCAGTTTTTCCAGGCGCTTGATCTCCTTGCCGATCTGCTTCTCGCTCATCGACTCGACCTTGGCGGTTTCCTTGGCCGATTCGAGCTGCTCGCGCGCCTGCTGCGGGCTGTAGACGCCGTCGATCAATTCCTTGATCTGCTTCTTGATCCCCACCGCCGTAATGCCATGCTCGATGTTGTAGGCGATCTGCTTGGCGCGCCGGCGCTCGGTCTCGCCGATGGCTTTTGCCATCGAATCGGTAATCCGGTCGGCGTACAAAATCGCCACGCCGTTCAGGTTGCGCGCGGCGCGTCCGATGGTCTGGATCAGGCTGCGCTCGGAGCGCAAAAAGCCTTCCTTGTCGGCATCCAGGATCGCCACCAGCGACACTTCCGGCAAGTCGAGACCTTCGCGCAGCAGGTTGATCCCGACCAGCACGTCGAAGGTCCCCAGGCGCAGGTCGCGCAAGATCTCCACCCGTTCCACCGTTTCGATATCGCTGTGCAGGTAGCGCACCTTGATGCCGTGGTCGCTCAGGTACTCGGTGAGCTGCTCCGACATGCGCTTGGTCAGCGTGGTCACCAGCACGCGCTCGTCTTTCTTGACGCGGTCGACGATTTCGGACATCAGGTCATCGACCTGCGACAGCGCCGGCTTGACGATCACCAGCGGGTCGACCAGGCCGGTCGGGCGCACCACCTGTTCGACCACATTGTCGGAATGGGTTTTCTCGTAGTCGGCCGGGGTGGCCGAGACGAACACCGTCTGGCGCAGCTTGCCCTCGAATTCTTCGAACTTGAGCGGCCGGTTGTCGAGCGCCGACGGCAAGCGGAAACCATAGTCGACCAGGTTGGTCTTGCGCGAACGGTCGCCGTTGAACATGGCGTTGAGCTGCCCGACCAGCACGTGCGACTCGTCGAGGAACATCAGCGCGTCCTTCGGCAGGTAGTCGACCAGGGTCGGCGGCGGGTCGCCCGGCATGGCGCCCGACAGGTGGCGCGAGTAGTTCTCGATGCCCTTGGTGAAGCCGATTTCGGCCATCATCTCGAGGTCGAAGCGGGTGCGCTGTTCGAGGCGCTGCTCTTCGATCAGCTTGTTCTCCTTGCGGAAGTACTCCAGACGCTCGCGCAGTTCGAGCTTGATGGTTTCGATCGCGCGCAGCACGGTCGAGCGCGGCGTGACGTAGTGCGAACCCGGATAGACGGTAAACCGCGGGATCTTCTGGCGAATGCGCCCGGTCAGCGGATCGAACAGCTGCAGGGATTCGATTTCATCGTCGAACATCTCGACCCGGATCGCCAGTTCGGCATGCTCGGCGGGGAAGATGTCGATGGTGTCGCCGCGCACGCGGAAGGTGCCGCGCCCGAAGTCGATTTCGTTGCGCGTGTACTGCATCTGGATCAGGCGCGCGATGACGTCGCGCTGCGCGAGCTTGTCCTTGGCGCGCAAGGTCAGGATCATCTGGTGGTATTCGCTCGGGTTGCCGATGCCGTAAATGGCCGACACGGTGGCCACGATGACCACGTCGCGCCGCTCCATCAGCGACTTGGTGCATGACAGGCGCATCTGCTCGATATGCTCGTTGATCGACGAGTCCTTTTCGATGAACAGGTCGCGCTGCGGCACGTAGGCTTCCGGCTGGTAGTAATCGTAGTAACTGACAAAATACTCGACCGCGTTTTGCGGAAAGAATTCGCGGAACTCCGAATACAGCTGCGCGGCCAGGGTCTTGTTCGGCGCGAAGATGATCGCCGGACGCCCGCAGCGCGCAATCACGTTGGCCATGGTGTAGGTTTTGCCGGAGCCGGTCACGCCGAGCAGGGTCTGGAACGAGAGCCCGTCGTTGATGCCTTCGACCAGCCCGGCGATCGCGCTCGGCTGGTCGCCGGCCGGTTCGAACGGCTGGTGCAGCTTGAACGGGGAATCGGGGAAAGTGACGACCGTCGGCGACGGGTCGTGTGCAACGGATAATTCAGCCATACGATCAGACCTTTGTTAGAATGGTGTCCCGCTCGCGGCCCAGGAAACACCCAATCAGTAATCAGACTATGGGTCGCTGTCTATACAACCCAGCCGACACTCAATCTACCACGATGACTTCAACAGCTTCCGCCACCATCTTCAGCGCCATCGACATGGCCCCGCGCGACCCGATCCTGGGCATCACCGAGGCGTTCAATGCAGACACCAACCCCGCCAAAATCAACCTCGGCGTGGGTGTCTATTATGACGACAATGGCAAAGTGCCGCTGCTCGCTTGCGTACGCAAAGCCGAGGAGTTGCTGATGGAGCAACCGGCGCCGCGCACCTACCTGCCGATCGAAGGCCTGGCCGCGTACGACGCCGCTGTGCAAGAGCTGGTATTTGGTGCCGGCAGCGCGATTATTCAAGACAAGCGCGCGGTCACCGTGCAAGCCATCGGCGGCACCGGCGCACTCAAGATCGGCGCCGACTTCCTGCAGCGCTTCGCGCCCGGTTCCGACGTGTACATCAGCGATCCAAGCTGGGAAAACCACCGCGCCCTGTTCGAAAGCGCCGGCTTCACCGTCCACACCTACCGTTATTACGATGCGGCCACGCGCGGCGTCGATTTTGCCGGCATGCTGGGCGACCTGAAAGCCATGCCGAAGGGCGCCATCGTGCTGCTGCACGCGTGCTGCCACAACCCGACCGGCGCCGACATCAGCGCGGCCCAATGGGATGAGGTGATCGCGGCCATCGGCGCGGGCGGTTTGATTCCCTTCCTCGACATGGCCTACCAGGGTTTCGGCACCGGCATCGCCGAAGATGGCGCGGTGGTGGGCAAGTTCGCCGCCGCCGGCGGACCGCTGCTGATCTCGAATTCGTTCTCGAAGTCGTTCTCGCTGTACGGCGAGCGCGTGGGGGCCTTGTCGGTGGTGGGCGCCAGCGCCGAAGAAGCGGCGCGCCTGCTTTCGCAACTCAAGCGGGTGGTGCGCACCAACTACTCGAACCCGCCGGTCCACGGCGGCAAAGTGGTCGCCCTTGCACTGACCACGCCGGAACTGCGCCAGTTGTGGGAAGACGAACTGGCCGGCATGCGCGTGCGCATCAAGGAGATGCGCAACACCTTCGTGCAAAAGCTCAAGGAAAAAGCGCCGGCGCACGATTTCGAATTCGTGCGCGAGCAGGTCGGCATGTTCTCGTACTCGGGCCTGACCAAGCAGCAGGTCGAGCGCCTGCGCACGGAACATGCGATCTACGCGGTGGACACGGGCCGCATCTGCGTGGCGGCCCTGAATTCGAAAAATATCGACCGCGTCATTGACGCCATCGCCAAAGTCCTTTAAGATCTTGCTTCTTCGAATTGATCGCAAGGTGGATTCGAAGAAGAGCATGGTGCTGCAGCGATTACTGCCAACAACTTGATGGTCTGATCATTACAGCATATAATGTTTCTTTTATTCCCTGATAGCTCAGTTGGTAGAGCGACGGACTGTTAATCCGCAGGTCCCTGGTTCGAGTCCAGGTCGGGGAGCCAGAATTGAGAAAAAAGCCACGCGTTTGCGTGGCTTTTTTCGTTGGTGCGCGCATGTCAGGAAGCGCTGTCGTGCATTAGCGCGGCGGGAAGATCGTGTTGGCAATGAAGTCCACGTTCAACTGTTGCGGCTGTCCCGGGGTGAGCATGATGGGATCGAGCAGATTGTGTTCGCGCCAAAACCCCGGCGACGCCGATGGCGCGCTGGCGACGAAATTGGGCAGCGAGGTCAGAAGGACCTGTACCGGTCGCCCGAAGGGCACGCCCTGGATCACATAATCGGCGCTGTAGGTTCCGTCAACCAGGATTGGCTGCTCGAGGATGCCGGTGGCAACCACAACCCAGGTGGAGCTGCCGAACAAGGATCCCGGGCTGGCCGGTGTCGTGATCCAGTAGCCGGCGACGACTGCCAGCGCGGGCCAGCCGTGGGCCGCGAAATCGCTGGCCCGCCAGCGTACGGTGCCGGCGATGAGCGGCGCCTGAATGTCCACCAGCACGTGGGCGGTGTACGAAATGCGGTCGATATACACGCAGGTGGCGCCGTCGAGAAAGCCCATCGATTCGCCGGTCGCCGCCAGTTCGACCACCAGCAGGATTTCGCCCGTCGCAGGATCGAGCCGTACCTCGCTGGCGTCGACCGCGACTTGCCATTCGCCCTCATCGCTGCTGATGCTGGCCAGCGCCGCAGTGGAGGAGTGCTGCAAGATGCGCGTGGCGGTCCGGTTCAGATGCAGGGTCAGCGTCATGCGGCTGGTGTCCTCGTCGCAATTGCCCAGAATTTGGCCTTTGCTGTTTGTTGCGATGCCCGCGAACAGCAGCAGTTGGGATGGCGGGTTGGCGATGCCGACCACCACCGGCGCTGCGGTAGCGGGCAGGCTGACCTGGAAGGTGCCGCTCATGATGTTCTCCTGTTCCTTGATGTCCAGAAAATCGGGCGGGGAGTGGTTGGTGCCCTATTGATCTGCCCGCGGAAAGGCCAGCTTACGTCAGTCATCCTGCTGCCGGCTTGCGCGGTGTCGAAGTCATCCCCTCCCAGGCGAAGCGGAGGTCAGGAGCCCATGTCAGCGTTGCTCGCGCGTGTGCCACACACGCAGGATGACGATATTCGCCCTCACGATTTCATAGCGCATTTCGTAGTGGACGGCCAAGATCCTGCGCACCTCGCGCGGTTCGAATTCGTCGAGCTTTTCTCCAATGCGCGGATTGCTCAGCAGGCTTGCCGGGGCAGTCACCAGTGACTTTAGCGTCCGCGCCGCTGCGGGCTTGTTCAAGACGGCTCTATGCCGTTTTGAGTGGAACTGGACAGCCGGCACGGTAGATGGTAGATCGCAACGGAGCGGCGGCTGGTTGTAGTGGATTGGCCGGAAGGTTTTTAAACTTGGACATGCGAAGGTAGGCGA
>NZ_WHJF01000309.1:0-1035 GCF_011682185.1 Massilia genomosp. 1 | reverse complement strand
AGACATGCATGCCAGTCCAGTTGCCGCTTTACCGTCACCCGACAATGACGGTTGTGATTGATGATGATCGTTCTTCACTGGCCGTACTGGATTTCCACCTCGAACAAAGCCTGGCAAAGACCACCTTTAACCGGGCTCGCGCGGCACTCGACTGGGTGTCGGACATTTTCAGCAGGGTGGACCCAAGTGGACCCCAACTGTTGGGCTTTGAAGATGAGTGCGGTGAAGGGGGCACGACCGCCGAAAGCGACCTGGAGCGGATCTATCACTTTGTCGGCGATCCCCAGCGTTTTTCGCTGCCCACTGTCGTGGTGATCGATTACGCGATGCCGGACATGGATGGGCTGGAGTTTTGCGAGGCGGCCGCCGATCTGCCCTGCAAGAAAATCATGTTCACTGCTCGCGCCGACGCGAGCTTTGCCGTGGCGGCCTTTAATCGTGGCCTCATTCATCGGTTTATCCGGAAGCAGGGGCCCGACGCCCTCGACCAGCTGGAGGCGGCGATCGACGCTCTGCAGAATACCTATTTCCTGGATCAGTCACGCAGCCAGGCCGGCCAGCTGGATGCCGGCAAGTTTGGATTTCTCCGCGACCCGGCTGCGGCCGCCATGGTTCAGGGCCTGTGCGATCGCTACGGGTTTGTTGAATACTATCTTTTTACTAATCCCCACGGCTTTCTGTTCTTTGACGCCGAAGGAGCGCCCACGCTCGTCCCGATGATGAACGCCAAAAGTCTTGAATGGCATGCCGATATCGCTGCAGAGGAGGGTGCGCCTGCGGAGCTGTCGGCCGCGCTGCGTGAGCGCCGCGTGGTGCCGTTTTTTCATACTGGCGACGGATGCTGGTCCTCCGATCTGCCAGGCGACCCGCTGAAATACTGCAAGCGACCACAGGTCACGCGGGGCAGGGAAGACTACTACTGGGCAATGTTCGATCTGCCTGACCACTATCGCAAGCGCGAACCGTATTCGCACGCCAGGTTCCTGCGCGAGCACCTCCACCGCCCCTGATTACCGTGTAACGGGAAGCATGCCG
>NZ_WHJF01000308.1:0-1051 GCF_011682185.1 Massilia genomosp. 1 | reverse complement strand
GTAACTGTTCAGCCTGAATGACCAGAGCAATCAAAAGTTGTAAACTCTTGGCAATTGCCGCATCATGTAGGCATGCCACCGAAACCACCTCGTGCCGACCTGACCAAGCTGTCCCATGCCGACAAGGATAGACTCATTGACGCCCTGTTTGCGCGCCTGGACGCGGTCGAAGCGAAGCTGGACATGAACAGCGAAAATTCGAGCAAGCCGCCATCGTCCGACGGACTGGCAAAAAAGAATAGGACCAGTTCGCTGCGCGGCAAGTCCGACAAGACGGTTGGCGGCCAGCCCGGTCACAAAGGCAGCACGCTTAAGAGGGTAGCCGAGCCCACCGGAACGAAGGATTATCCACCGCCGTCGCAGTGCGACCGCTGCCATAGTGCGTTGGCCCTGGAGCAGGCACAAATCCTGGAGCGCCGTCAGATATTCGATGTGCCGGCGATGAGCTTCGAGGTGATCGAGCACCGTGTCTACACCGTGGTATGTGCCTGCGGACAGCGGCACGACAGTGTCTTTCCCGCCGCAGTCAGCGAAGTGGTGCAGTACGGCCCGAACATACGTGCGCTGGGTGTGCATCTGACCCAGGGACAGATGCTGCCGTATGCCCGCGCCGCCGAGCTGATCTTCGAGATGACGGGCTTGTCTGTGTCGCCCGCCACCCTGCTCGCCTGGGTCGCCGAAGCGCGCCTCGCTCTGCAGGGCACAGCCGATTTGATAGCGCGGCAATTGCACCACGCGCCGGTGCTGTGCGCCGACGAATCGGGCCTGCGCGTGGACGGCAAGCTGCACTGGATGCATGTGGCGGCTACTGCGCAATTGACTTGGTACGGCATGCACGCAAAGCGCGGCTTTGACGCCATCGCCGCGCATGGCATTCTTCCAAAACGCCTCGGTGTGCTGGTACATGATTGCTGGGGTCCTTACTGGAAACTCGACGATGGCCTGCATGCCTTGTGCAACGCGCATCTCCTTCGGGAACTGGTCTACGCGCAAGAGGTGACCGGCCAGGATTGGCCGGCTGCCATGACGGCGTTGCTGCTCAACGCCAAAA
>NZ_WHJF01000307.1:0-1058 GCF_011682185.1 Massilia genomosp. 1 | reverse complement strand
TGACGACCGTACACCTCAATCCCGAAAAAAGTGTCACGGAAGCCGTCACCAAAAAGGAGAAAAATCAAGCACTCAAAAAAGCAGCGTAAAAATCGTATTTAGGCGACAACTAGCTTGCAAATTTCCGGGTACGCCTCGACGGTGCGTTCCCCATATGCGTCTGCCTCGTCGCGTGCGGCTGCGAAATAAACACCTGTCCCGAACGTGCCACGTTGGGATGGCGTGAAAGCATCGAAGTCGGAATCGGTGCCATGGTACACAACCTGCGGCTCGCCGGCAGGGCCGACAACCTGGCTGTTTCCAAACCACGCTTTGAACGCTGGCGAACCGCCAGGCGCGGCCGCCTCGCCTGATGCCTTCTTACCCTTGCGAAGCGCCGCGCTGCCCGCAGCTGTCCACGGGTCCGCCGGCGGGAAGTCAGTCGCCGTCTTGCGGAAAATCTGCTGGATCAGTGCGCGCGCCTCTTCGTTTTTCATGCCGCGCCAGTAGGCGGCCGCCTCGGGCATGCCTAGCCATTCGGCCAGGTTCGCCAGCCAGCGCTGTACGGTGCGTTCCACCTTGGCGCGCACGTCGGTCCGGGTGAAGGCGCCGGCGTTCGGTTCGGCCAGCACCGCAAGCGCTTCGTCAATGCCGCGCGCAGTGGCGTATTTCTGCCCGCCCTGCTTCAAGGCCAGCTGGCCCTGTCCGGTTTTTACCCAGCGGTCAGCTTCGGCCCGGAATGCCCCATCGCGCTGGTAAATCATGTTCATGCGGGTGATATACTCGTAGCCTGGCAGAAACCTCTGGAGTCCGTAGTGCAGCATTTCGTGGAAAAGGGTCCGCTGGACCTCCCGGAGGGTGGGCAGGGCGTCCCGGAACAGGTAGACAACGCCTTCGTACACCGCCCCGGAAACGTGCTCATCACTTGCGACACCCGGGAGGACGCCGAAAGGGTTGTGTCGCGTTGTTGAGCCCAGCACGAATTTTTTCATGTTGAGCATGACCCCTGCTTACACTGGACGGACTTGTCCTGCCAACGCATAGAACTTGTCGGCGAATGACATGGGCGAAGCGTCATC
>NZ_WHJF01000306.1:0-1075 GCF_011682185.1 Massilia genomosp. 1 | reverse complement strand
CCGCCGGCTCTGCCAACCGAAGCCGGAATCAACATGCCCAAAATGGACATTGGCACCAACGAGCAGACCGAAGAATGCTCCCTAAACAATCTGTAAATACTGTCTCAAATAGTTTGACACGCTCCGAGGACGAGCGCAACGTCATGTCCCTGACTCCATTACAACGCTACGCGCGCTCATCGCCAGTGCTATCGCAACGCAACTACAGCGTTGCCCTTGTTGCTTTCAAATTAGACCTATTTTGTGACATAGTAGGATTAGACCAAGGCCTCAAAATCCTCCAAACATCGGGTGATTTTTAGACGCGCGAAACTACAGCGTCGCCTCCAAAAAATCTGAAGAGTAAGCTTTTTCATGGTTCATGAGATAATATTGTTTTTAATTAACTGGTATTGGGAACGAAATGTACTTTTTTTTCGAGGCTGTACTTCCAAGCGCACGTAGTCGGGCCTTCCGATTTTTATGGGCGGGCATAGCGGCTTTCATAATATGTTCACCCTTAAGCGCACGTGCGGAAGACGGAACATATATTGGTCCATTCAAGTATTATTACGATAGCAGTAAAACATTTCCGGATGAGGGTTCGGCAGTAGCGGCGCTCCTCGTTGAAAAAAATTCTAAAAAAGAACCTTGGATTTGCGATTATTTCATTATGGGAAAACCAGGCGAGTGGAATCTGGATACCAGTGTTGCGAATATTGTTTCTGGGCAACACAGGTCGTATAATCTTGTGTTTCATATGCTGACGATGCCAGCCGGAGATTGTAATCGGGTTGAGGGCGGATTCGGCTTAATCATTTACGCCACCAGATTGGTATGCGTTGAGGAAATGGGCACACGCTATTTCTCTCAGGCCGATGAGTGCCGTCGAGGCGAATATAGAGACAAAGAGGACCCAAACGGTAGCAATGTTGGCCCTCAATGCCCTGACTGCGACGTGGGAAAACCGATTACACCGTAACCGTTCACGTCCCGGACGGAATCGGCGGCAGCGAGGGTGTGGCGACGCCCTTTCTGGCGGCGGCGATCACAGTGGCGATGTAGACCCAGGAGGAAACGGCCCGCTTGCGGCAAG
>NZ_WHJF01000305.1:0-1077 GCF_011682185.1 Massilia genomosp. 1 | reverse complement strand
GTTGCTGTCCAAATAAATGGCTTCGGATTGGCATTGTGGTGCGCGACATATTGTTCGATTGCGGTTGTCAGTTCCGGTACGCTTTTGAACACGCCACGCCGGAGACGGTTCTCAGAAATATCGCGGAAGAAGCGCTCCACCATGTTTAGCCACGACGCCGAAGTTGGTGTGAAATGCATGTTGAACCGTGGGTGTTTTTCGAGCCATGCCTGTACGTTCGGATGCTTGTGTGTGGCGTAGTTGTCGCAGATCAGATGCAGCGTTTTTTCCTTTGGCGTCTCGCGATCTATTTTGCGAAGAAAGGTCAGCCATTCCTCATGGCGATGACGCTGCTGGCACTGGGCGATGACCTGACCATCAAAAACATTCAACGCTGCGAACAAGGTGGTCGTGCCATTACGTTTGTAGTCATGCGTCATGGTCTCGGCACGACCCTTTTTCAAAGGCAAACCTGGCTGGGTGCGATCGAGCGCCTGCACCTGGCTCTTCTCATCGCAGCACAACACGATCGCATGTTCGGGAGGTGACAAATACAGCCCCACAACATCTTCAAGCTTCTCGACAAATTTCGGATCACGCGATACCTTGAAACCTCGCACCAGATGTGGCTTCAAGCCCTTAGCGCGCCAGTGCCGCGAAACGCTGGCCGCGCTCACGCCCAGTTTGGCGGCCATCGTACGTGTGCTCCAATGGGTCGCTACTTCGGGCTTGCCTTCGGTCGTCAGTGCCACCAGTCGCGCTACGTCGACTTTTACAGGCGGAGCACCGCGCGGAAGGTCGCGTTCAATTCCCGCAAGACGCATCTGCGCAAACCGTTCACGCCAGCGTCTGATTTGACCGCGATCCACGCCAAGCACCACGGCAATGTCCTTATTTTGAAGACCCTCAGCGGCCAGGAGTACGATGCGCGCGCGTAGCGCAAGCCTGACGCTCGTGAGACCCGAGCGCACCAGTCCGTTCAGCTCAGATTGCTCGTCCTGGGTAAGCACAATCTCCGTCGCAATTCGCATTAGCTTTCTCCTGGTTGATGCACAAGAATAGCGCCTCATCCGCGATATTTCAATACGAAGCACTGAG
>NZ_WHJF01000304.1:0-1086 GCF_011682185.1 Massilia genomosp. 1 | reverse complement strand
AGGCACGCCCATTCAGACCATCCAAGCCATCATGCGCCACAAGGACCCGAAGACCACGATGGGCTACCTGGAAGTGAACATGGACGTGGCCAGCCGTGCGCAGGACCGGATCGAGGACAAAATTTACGGTGGGCGGAAAATGGGCGATGCGCGTCAAACCGGCCCTAGCGGTGCTTGATTCTCATGACAACACCCAATCCTCAGTGACAATTCTGATCGTTGCATTGCTTCCGGGGAATATCGACAGTTCCGCGTCCGGTTGCGCAGGCTGGACAGCGCCCAAATGCAACCAGGTTGGCACGATCGGCCGGAATGTTCCACGGGTGCGGAAGTCGTTATTCCGCTGCGCCGCGAAGGGCTAAAATTTTCTAAGGAATCAATGCGTTACACGGACATCGCCGGGTCGTTTCGAGCAGCTGCCGGATCGGCTCGTGAGCAAGCCATTCTGTCAAAATTCGGGACCTGTTGAGGGTACCCAAAGTTACACAAAATCAGGTTACAAGAAAAGTTGCACTCGCCTTTTCGTGTAACCTCTCCCAAATGCATTCTGCGCGACATCGACGGCAAGACCGCGCTACCACCTGTCGACATCGAGAAAATGCGCTAGGGTGGTTGAAGCCGCAGATCATGCCCAGCCTGGACAGAGCTTCTTCCAGTACGGCGGCATGACCACCGCCCCAAGGGTGCTCACAAGCCTCGCGCGCGCGCCAATCGAATGACTTTGGTTGGAAAGTGAGGATATAGCCAACCTCGTCTTTTGGACCCTTGACGGCGACGGCGAACTGATTGTCGGCGTTGGATGCGGCGTGCGTCATGGGGAACCGGTCGCACCGACTGAAACATGTCTGGCCCGTACCCGCATGATGGACTGGCGCGTCGTACCAAAATCACGGGCGACCTTAGCGACGGACTCTCCGGCTGTGAGCCGCACCATCACATCGACTTGCTGCGCTTTCGTTAGAGCCTCTTGCAAAACTAGCGGAACGGATGAAAATTGCTTGGCAGCGCAAGCGAAAAGGTGGGAGTGGGCGCCCATTTCTGGCATGATTTAGTTTCTGAAGCTTAATCAAAACGCCCACACCATGA
>NZ_WHJF01000303.1:0-1116 GCF_011682185.1 Massilia genomosp. 1 | reverse complement strand
CTTCGCGCCGCCCGCCCTTGACCCTGCTCCGGACCGGACATCGACAAGCGCCGCAAGGCGCAGACATTCACAGCGGTAGCCGATATGGTAGCCGAAGTCAACTTCCACTCAAAACGGCATTGGGCCCCTAAATGGGGTAAGTCTCCTAAAGGATCGGGATGGGTTGATGAGAATGGGGACATTTGGGTTCCCACGGGGCAAGGATCAGGCGCCCATGGTGGACCTCATTGGGACGTGCAGAATAAAGGTGGTAAGGGAGGCTACGTAAACGTATACCCAGGCGGAAAGCGCCGTTAATTAGGAACATTCTGTGAAAATTGAAATAATACTTGGGACGTTTTATTCAGCAGGCGACGAGAATCGTTTTTTTCAAGGCTTAGCCTCTGTCCGGGGACTGCAGCGTTATGTTGGGTTAGGACGAGGATTGATATTGACCGTGAATGTCGGTCGTTTGACTCGTGACTCTTTGATGGACCTGATTGCCATATTTTGGCGATATCAAATACCGCTCAAGGTACTCGCGGTTCTTGGCGATAAACCAAGATTTTCGTGGCTAAAAGAACATGAATGGTACTGGCACCATAACATGTTCGGGAACAGTGACGGGGTCAGTGCCGGTGACGGGGTCAGGTTTGACAAACGAACACGGGCTGATGCGTAGCTGGATCGACCGTTTCCAAGCTCTTCTTTATTAACACTAAAAGCCGTACCCAACCCGCTGCTTGCAAGAGCGCGGGTTCCGGTACCAATCTACCGGACTTAAACGCAATCGAGTTTGGTCCCTACGCGATATTTCGAAATAACAGTTGACAAACATGCCGCTTCGCGCGGCCGCCGGCCCTGCCGGTGCGGGTTGTTTCGCGGCGGCAGGGCGGCGGCCAATAAGGTCTTTTTTGACCTCGTTGGCCGACATGATCTTAGCCTCTTTTTTTGCCGCATTTTCCGGCCCAATGCCCTTTTGAGTGGAAGTTGACTTCGGCTACCATGTAGGCTACCGCTGTGAATGTCTGCGCCTTGCGGCGCTTGTCGATGTCCGGTCCGGAGCAGGGTCAAGGGCGGGCGGCGCGAAGCGCTGCCCGGCGAAGCGAACCCTTGACGCTGTGCAGGGCCAGTACG
>NZ_WHJF01000302.1:0-1120 GCF_011682185.1 Massilia genomosp. 1 | reverse complement strand
TTGGTGGCCGAGGCGGTCGTTGCCGGAGCGAGCCAGTGGCGGGCCTGCGAGGTGATTACGCTGAGCGAGCGGACCTTGCAGCGCTGGCAGAACGATAAGGCTGAGGGCGCTTGTGATCGGCGGCCGTCTCGGGTGCAGACGCCCAAGAACCGACTGAGCGAGCTGGAACGCCAGCGCGTGCTGGCGATCGCCAACTCTCCCGAATTCGGCCACCTACCGCCAAGCCAGATCGTGCCACGCCTGGTCGATCAGGGTGAGTACATCGCCTCGGAATCGACCTTCTATCGCGTGCTGAAAGCGGCCAATCAGCTCCAGCATCGCGGTGCCGAAAAGCCAGCGAAACCGCGCCACAAGCCGCGTGCGCTGGTGGCAACGGCACCGGGCCAGCTGTTTAGCTGGGACATCACCTATCTGCCAACGCCGGTCATGGGGATCTACTTCTATCTGTACCTGTTCATGGATATCTACAGCCGCAAGATCGTCGGCTGGCAGGTCTATGAAACGGAAAGCAGCGAGCTGGCCAGCGAGGTTATGCGCGATATTTGTGTACGCGAAAACATCGCGCCAAAACAGGTGGTGCTGCACTCCGATAACGGCAGTCCGATGAAGGGTGCCACCATGCTTGCAACGCTGCAAAAGCTCGGCGTCGTCCCATCGTTCAGTCGGCCCGCGTGCAGCAATGACAACCCCTTCAGCGAAAGCCTCTTCAAAACGCTCAAGTACCGACCAGCCTACCCGCAGGGCTCATTCGAAAGCCTCATGGCCGCAAGACAGTGGGTCGGCACGTTCGTGCGTTGGTATAACGAGGAGCACCGTCACAGCGCCATCCAATTCGTTACGCCGGCACAGCGTCACGCGGGCCTGGACGGCGCGCTGCTGCGCAAACGCGCCGAGGTCTATGAAGCGGCCAAGGCCGCGCGCCCGGAGCGCTGGAGTGGCGATACGCGAAGCTGGGCGCCAGTGACGACTGTACACCTCAATCCCGAAAAAAGCGTCCGGAGCGTGTCAAACTATTTGAGACAGTATTTACAGATTGTTTAGGGAGCATTCTTCGGTCTGCTCGTTGGTGCCAATGTCCATTTTGGGCATGTTGATTCCGGCTTCGGTTGGCAGAGCCGGC
>NZ_WHJF01000301.1:0-1139 GCF_011682185.1 Massilia genomosp. 1 | reverse complement strand
AAGGCCAGCACCCTGGTCACCAAGACCCCGACCTTCTCCAACTCCCGGCTCGGCCAGTACATGCAGGCCGAAGGCGCCCTGGTCGACGCGGCCTCGGCCAAGACCGCCAAGGACATGGCCGGCAGCCGGGCCGCATTGCGCGCCGCCAAAGGCAGCGCCGTGGTGCGCTCGGTCGGCCCCGTGCTTGATGTGATGGTGGCCGCGCTCAATCCGGAAGTCATGTCCTCGTTCGCCATCATCAAGCTGCGCACGGAAATGGACAAGATGTACGCGAACGGCGTGCTGTCGCTGGACCAGCTGGAGGCGGCACGGCATCTGCTCAGCCAGGCCAAGTACGACTCGGTCAAGCGCCTGTTGAACCAGGCACAGGCCGACTACATCAAAGGAGGCGCGCGGTGATGCGCCCGATGGCCGCAGCAGCCTTGCTCGCCATGCTCATCACCATTGCCCCGGCCGAGGCCAAGGCCCCGCTACGCCAGCCAGCGAGCGCCGCCATGCGCTGCACGGACGCGCCGACCAGCGGCGACGCTTTCCAGGACACCGCGCGCAACTTCCGGCCCGGCGCCGCCCCGCGTATTTTCATGGCCTTGGGCAAGGACCGCCACGCCTTGCTGAAAAAACTGCTCAATGCGGGCGACGACCCCAACATCTGCCACGCCGGCATCAGCCCGCTGCTGGCGGCGGTGGCCGGCGGCGACGCCCTGACCGTGACGATCTTGCTCGACGCCGGCGCCCGGCCCGACAGTCCGCGCGATTCCAGCGGCGGCACGCCCCTGGATTACGCGCTGGGCACGCCGCCGCTGGAGATGGCCACCTTGCTGCTCGATCGCGGGGCCGATCCGCGCGTGGTGACCGATGGCGGCCGCACAGCCCTGCACAGCCTGGCGCTGCAAGCGCTGCCGCCGCCGCAGCAGCGTGCCATCCAGATGGCGCTGGCCGAGCGATTGGTGCGGCAAGGCGTCCCGCTCGATGCACCGCACGGGCAAGGCGAGACCGCCCTGCACATGGCGGTGTCGACCGGCAATCTCGACCTGCTGAACCTGTTGCTCGCCGAAGGCGCCAACCCGACACTGCGCAACAAGCGCGGCGAAGACGCCCTCGCCTGCGCGCGCCGGCGCGGCCATGCCGCCCTGGTCGAA
>NZ_WHJF01000300.1:0-1150 GCF_011682185.1 Massilia genomosp. 1 | reverse complement strand
TGGTCAGCAGACGCCATTCAACCGGCTTCACGCCGGCTGGCGCGTCAACTTCCCGCGCCACGATGCAAGTGGCCTCGATCTGTCCTTTCTTTCCGTCGCCTATCAGTACACGCTGCGCCCACAATTGCTGGCGCACTTCACGCGCCTTCTGCTTTTCGCGACCGCCCATGGTGAAACTGATCTCGCCAAGTGGTGGGCCATTCGTGGTGGCGGCCCACAGCCTAGTTCCTTCGTTGTCAGCCAAACAACGGTCATGCTTTGCCCGCACCAGCCAATCGGCAGGTGTACCCAAGTCGCGTGCGACGCGCATCATTTCGACCATGTCCGCTTCCCGGTCGGCCAAATACACCAGCCGCGTACCAGGCAGTTCTATCGCCTGCTCCGCAATGCGCTCGTAGCCTTCGACCCAGCGACGGCTTTCCTTCAGCCCGGGACGGACACCATCGTCTCCGCGCTTTTCGCGTGCCCACATCCACGCGTCGAGCATGCCAAGCGGCTCGCGATCGGGCGTGACAGCATAGGTCGGATGCAGGTACATACCGCGTTGGGCTTCGTAGCTCAACGGCCCCAGCCCAGCAATCTCCTGGCCGTTAAAATCGAGTTCGGTCGTGTCCTGAATACACAGCACGACCGCATGTTCGCCCATACGTTCTCGAGTCCGTGCCCAGTGTGGCTCCAGGATACCTTCCCACTTCACATCAGGATTCGAAAGGAATCGATACGCCGCACAGGTCTCGCTCCAGCTGTCGCATGCTTCAGGGATACTGGATGCCGGCTTGGCCGCAAAGGTGTCCATCAATGTTCTCGCCCTCTTGTTGAGGCGCCCGTCGCCAAGATTCAGATCGGCAAATTCGTCGTCCGTCCACCGCTGTGTCATCTTGTCCAAGTGCGCCACCCAAAAGGCAAGAGTAAACGCGATCTTGGCAAAGTTTACAAGCCCCTCTGGCAACTCATTGAATGTAAACGACTTTTTGGAACGCTACGGACTTATGTATAAGGGCATGCTTTTACCGATAAAACAGGAGTCCCGTACTACTACTGCAATGTCTACAAGAATTTGGATGATTTGAACGATGAAACGCTGCTCAACTGGTGGGTATGAAACTCAGGGCATCGGACAGTTTAGTACGGTGCTGACGCTGCGATATCT